>CAXTCH010000005.1:0-11374 GCA_964241945.1 uncultured Mucilaginibacter sp. | reverse complement strand
GTTATAATCGCCTACAACGGCATTTATACCTTTAGTAGTGAAAGAAGCAGCTTTAGCTTCGTCTCGCACCAATGCTTTTATATTAGCGGCATCAGTTCTTTGTAATAAACTTTCAATTACGGCTGCGCCTAAATGGCCGGTAGCGCCGGTTACTAAAATAGTGCTCATGTGATTTTATATTTACTATTGTTTCTTAAATATTCCAAAGCTCTCTTTTGGAGAGTTAAAAGTAAATAGTAACTTAGTATTATACAAGAAGGCACTTCAGCGTAAGTAGATAACCTTGAAGAAACTATTATTCAAAATCAGCTCATTATGATTAAAGAAAATTTAGAAAAATATCAACTTATTGAAAATTGCCCGGTAAGAAACGTATTGGACCGCATTGGCGACAAGTGGTCGATACTCATTATTTCTATTCTGGGCGAATATGGCACCATGCGTTTTAACCAAATCAATCACCTGATTGGTAACATCTCACAAAAGATGCTTACCGTAACACTGAAAACGTTAGAGGCCGATGGCCTGCTATCCAGAAAAGTTTACCCTGAAGTACCGCCCCGGGTAGAATATACGCTGACTGATCTGGGCCAAAGCCTGCTCCCATCCATTGCCATGCTGACCCAATGGGCTATGGAAAATATGCCCGCTGTGCTGGCTTCACGTGCACAATATACCCGGAAGCATGAGGCGTTGCAGGAATTGAATTGAGATTTAAGCGCAGAAAATAATGTAAAAGCATGGTAAGTCCGGCCACCCGTCACATTCCACCAGCCATTGTGTACAACTCACACATTTTTTATTGCAAATATACTTGCTGCTGTGCTGAATAAACAGGATATTGCCTCTCTAACCAGTTAAAATCATGAGAATTTTTGCTTTATCCTGCCTGTTGGGCGCAGGTTTGGCAGGCACTGCCTTTACTTCCGCATTCCGGTTTGCACCTGCTCAAGGCGGTATTGTAACCGTAACCAATTCCGGCGGGCAAACCCTGCGCTATTCAGCCACTTCAGGCATTCAAGTTTTGCATGCAGGCAAATTTTCGTTTAAAGATTTAAATAAGAACGGCAAGCTGGACCCTTATGAAGACTGGCGCTTACCGGCCGATGTAAGGGCGCGTGACTTAGCTGCGAAAATGTCGCTGCAACAAATGTCCGGACTGATGTTGTACAGCAAACATCAACCCGTACCAGCCGCACCAGCCGGGCCTTTTGCCGGCACTTACCAAGGTAAAAAGTTTAACGAAAGCGGTGCCAGGGCTTCCGACTTATCCGACCAGCAAATTGAATTTCTAACTAAAGATAATGTTCGCCATGTACTGGTAACTTCGGTACAAAGTCCGGCTGTGGCTGCCGAGTGGAACAACAACATGCAGGCCCTGGCCGAAGGCTCGGGTTTAGGCATCCCGGTAAATACCAGTTCCGATCCGCGGCATGGCACCGTAGCTTTGGCGGAATACAACGCCGGTTCCGGCGGTCAAATTTCTATGTGGCCCGGCTCATTGGGCTTGGCGGCTACGTTTGACCCTGCGGTAACAGAGCAGTTTGGGCATATTGCCGCTGCCGAATACCGGTCGCTGGGTATTGCCACAGCGCTTTCTCCGCAGGTAGATTTATCTACCGAGCCACGCTGGGCACGGGTAAGCGGCACCTTTGGCGAAGGCCCGCGGCTGTCTACCGATATGGCGAGGGCGTATATTGATGGCTTCCAAACTTCGACCGGCAGCCGTGAAATTTCGGGCGGCTGGGGTTACACCAGTGTAAACGCTATGGTAAAGCACTGGCCGGGCGGCGGCTCGGGCGAGGGCGGCCGTGATGCGCATTATGGTTATGGCAAGTATGCCGTATACCCCGGTAAAAATTTCAGTAAAAATGTGGTTCCTTTTACCGAGGGAGCTTTTAAGCTGAAAGGCAAAACCGGAACGGCCGCAGCCGTAATGCCTTATTACACCGTTTCTTATAATCAGGATACCAGGTATGGCGAAAACGTAGGCAACAATTATAATAAATACATTGTGACCGACTTGCTGCGCGGCAAATACCATTACGATGGCGTGGTATGCACAGACTGGCTGGTTACCGCTGATGAAACCGCCGTAAATATATTTTTAACCGGTAAATGCTGGGGCGTTGAAAAACTCACCGTTGCCCAGCGGCACTACAAAGCCCTGATGGCCGGCGTAGACCAGTTTGGCGGCAACAACGAAGCAGCGCCACTGATTGAAGCTTACCAGATAGGCGTTAAAGAACATGGCGAACCTTTTATGCGTAAACGCTTTGAGCAGTCGGCCGTGCGGTTGCTTAAAAATATGTTCAGAACGGGTCTGTTTGAAAATCCTTACCTCGACCCGCAGGTATCACAGCGAACTGTAGGAAAACCTGAATTTATGCAGGCTGGTTATGAGGCGCAACTCAAATCAATAGTGATGCTGAAAAACGAAAATCATATACTGCCGCTGCAAAAGCATAAAGTGGTATATGTGCCTAAGCAATTTACCCCGGCAGGCGTTAATTTTTTAGGTATGGCTACGCCCGAAAAACTGGACTACCCGGTAAACATCAACATCATAAAAAAGTACTTCGAAGTAACAGATGATCCTGATAAAGCGGATTATGCGCTGGTGTTTATCGCCAGTCCGGCAGGTACAGGTGGCTATAGCCTGGAGGATACCAAAAAAGGCGGCAATGGTTATGTGCCCATCAGTTTGCAGTATGGCTCTTACACCGCTACCGAAGCACGGGCTGTAAGTATAGCCGGTGGCGACCCGTTTGAAAAGTTTACCAACCGCAGCTATAAAAACAAAACCAGCACCGCTATCAATACCACCGACTTGGGCATGGTAAACGACACCTACGCCAAAATGAAAGGCAAGCCGGTGATTGTGTCTATCCTGCTCAATAATCCAACGGTATTTTCGGAGTTTGAGAAAAATGCCAAAGGTATTATTGCACATTTCGGTGTGCAGGACCAGGCTTTACTGGACGTCCTGACCGGCGCCCGCGAACCTTCTGCCCTGCTGCCCCTGCAAATGCCGGCCGATATGAGCACCGTAGAACATCAGGCCGAAGACGTGCCCCTGGATATGCAATGCTATAAAGATGCTGCCGGCCACACCTATGACTTTGGCTATGGCCTCAACTGGAAAGGCGTCATTAAAGATGCCCGGACAGAGCGGTATGCGAAGAAGTAAGTTTTTAAGTATCTTGCTGCTTTTAAAACCTAATGTCATTGCGAGGAACGAAGCAATCACGTAGCTGTGCCTATTCGTTATACTTGCGACAAGATTGCTTCGTTCCTCGCAATGACACAATTAAAAAATTTACAGCTCCTTATCAAATGCCCCTTCTTACTATCCTGCTCTGTATACTGCTGCTCATTCTGATGGTGAGCTGGTTAAAAGTTAACCCGTTTATTGCCTTTTTGCTGGTATCGGTTACCGCCGGATTGTTGCTGGGCATTCCTCTGCTCAAAGTGACCGCCTCGGTACAAAAAGGATTGGGCGACACGCTGGGGCAGCTGGCTATTATTGTATGCCTTGGGGCTATGCTGGGCAAACTGATTGCCACCAGCGGGGCCGCGCAAAAAATTGCTGAGGTGCTGATTGGCATCACCGGCGAAAAATATATCCAATGGGGGCTGATGGCTACCGGCTTTGTGGTAGGATTAACTTTATTTTACGGTATCGGTTTTGTATTGGTGGTGCCACTTATTTTTTCGGTAACCTATAAATACAAGCTGCCTGCAGTATACACCGGCCTGCCCATGATTACGGCTTTGTCGGTAACGCACGGATTTTTGCCGCCGCATCCTTCGCCGGTAGCGCTGATCGGGCAGTTTCATGCCGATTTGGGTCAGACTTTAATTTACGGGCTCATCATTGCCATTCCTACCATCATTCTGGCCGGACCGGTGTTTGCCTCCACCCTTAAAGGCATCACTGCACAGCCGCTGGAAGCATTCAGGCCTAAAGACATTGCTGCTGAGAACCTGCCCGGAGCGTTCAGCAGCTTTATGGCCGCTTTGCTGCCGGTACTGCTCATTATGTTGAGTACCGTTTTAGGATACCTGCACTTGCAAAACGCCCAATTAAAAAATATCATTTCCTTTTTGGGCGATGGCTCTATCGTAATGCTGATTGCATTGATGGTGGCGACCTGCACCCTGGGCATTGCTCAGGGTAAAAAAATGGGACAGATTAACGCTATATACGCCGATGCCGTAAAGGACATTGCGCTGGTACTGCTCATTATTGCCGGGGCCGGGGCCTTTAAGCAGGTACTTACCGATAGCGGCATCAGTAAAGTAATTGCCGGCTACCTGGAATATTTGCCATTGAACCCCCTGGTGGTCGGTTGGCTGATTGCAGCGGTTATTCGTGTGTGCTTAGGCTCCAGTACTGTAGCGGGGCTTACGGCTGCCAGCATGGTCACCTCCTTAATTGTGCAGCGGCACACCGACCCAAACCTGATGGTGCTGGCCATTGGTGCGGGCAGCCTGGCCTTTTCACATTTTAACGACAGCGGCTTTTGGCTATTTAAGGAATATTTCAATCTGACGATTAAAGAAACCCTCCGTTCCTGGTCGCTCATGGAATCCATTGTATCTATAGCCGGTTTATGCGGGGTGATGATGATTAATCTATTTATTTAGACTATTACTGATAGCTTGCGTTAGCGATAGCAGCGGAAAGCCCGCAGCGACAGCGAGGACTTGCAGCGTATAGCGCGGACCGAAGGCAACGCCTTTTGTTAAAGTCAAAATTTACAAGTTAAAATGAGATTATTTGAGGGGTGGTCTTAATTTTTTACTTCTGTGCGAACATTCTTTTGATTCCGCACTTACACCTAATAATATTTACTGATAAGTTTTACAACATATAATTCACCTGAGAGACATGGAAAAACAAGCTTACGGCATCATCGGCTTAGGGAAAATGGGCGGTAACCTGGCCTTGCAGGCCGCTGAAAAAGGGTTTACCATAGCCGGTTATGACCGCTTTGCCAATGCTGATTATTTAAAGCACAACCATATTCAACTGGCCGGTACTTTAGCCGAAATGCTGGACAACCTGGAAACGCCCCGCAAAGTGTTTATGTACATTCCGGCAGGTAAGGCGGTAGATGATTTGATAGAAGAAATTACCCCCCTGCTTAGCGAAGGCGATATATTGATAGACGGCGGCAACTCTTACTGGGGCGACAGCATCCGCAGGGCAGAAAAACTAAAAGAAAAAAACCTGTACCTGATTGATTGCGGTACCAGCGGCGGCATTAGCGGCGCACGCAACGGCGCCTGTTTCATGGCAGGCGGCGATAAGGAGGCAGTAAGCCAGATTGAAGAGCTGCTGCAAAAACTGGCGGTACCCGAAGGTTATAGTTATACCGGTAAATCGGGCTCGGGCCACTTTGTAAAACTGGTGCATAATGGTATTGAATTCGGCATGCTGCAAGCCATTGGCGAGGGCATGGCCCTGTTAGCCAACTACCGCGAACAGCTGGACATCAGTGATATTCTGCACACTTGGAACCATGGCTCGGTGGTGCGTTCCTGGCTCATTGAGCTGATGAAGCAATTGTATGACGAAAAGCAGGGTTTCAACGTGCCTTCGTACGTGGATGATACCGGTGAGGTGAACTGGCTGGTAACCGATGCCATGAAGATGGAGGTATCCATCCCGGTTATTGCCCAATCGGTAATGCAGTTGATCGCCTCGCGCGACAGTGAGCATATTTCACCAAAATCCATTGCCATGATGCGTAATGGCTTTGGCGGCCATCCTTTCGGGCCCGATGCGCATATTGCTTACGAACGGCACCACGGCCAGGTAGGCGGCTACGTAGACCCCGCCCAATGATATTACCGGCTTTTAGAAGAATAATGAAGGCTTGAATTACCGCAGTTCAAACATTCATTATTCTTTTTGGTATTTACTGCTAAACCTTAAGCTATGCGTAAGTTAGTACTTGTAACTTCACTTTTATTCATTACCGCCTTCTGTTTTGCCCAAGTGCCGCAGGGTAATTACTTTACAGCCGGCGGCGGTACAAAAATCTATTATGTATCTGCCGGCACCGGTTACCCGGTGGTATTGCTGCATGGTTTTGCCAACAGCAGCGCCAACTGGCTAAAAACGCCTACGTATGATACTTTGCTAAAAGCCGGCTACCGGGTAATTGTGCCGGACATGCGGGGCAACGGCCGCTCAGACACACCGCCTAATGAGCAGGGGTTTGCCAATGATGCCCAGGTGCAGGACATTGTAGATTTAGTAAGCAGTCTGCATATCCAGCAATATGATGTAGTGGGTTACTCGCGGGGCTCTATTGTAGCTGCCAAGTTGCTGACCATAGACAACCGCATTCGCAAAGCCATACTGGGTGGTATGGGCGAATCCTTCACCGATCCTAACTGGGACCGGCCTAAAGAAATATACCAGGCGCTTATAGATACTTCGAAGCATAAATTGCCTGAAATGGTAAATTATTTTAAAAGTCAGCATTATAATTTATTGTCACTGGCTTATCAGCAAAAGTATCAGCCGGTTACTACTGCTGCCGAACTGGCTAAAATTCATATCCCGGTGTTGATATTGCGTGGCGGACAAGATGTAGACAATGGTTCGGCCATTATGCTGCAAAGCCTGATTCCGGGCGCACGGCTGCGGTACGTGCCCGGCGATCATAATCATGCCTATGTTACCCAGGAGTTTGGCGCTGCCGTTGTCGGCTTTATAAAGGAAATCAATTGATGTCTGCCCTATAGACAGCCGAATTAATAACACCTTTTCATTACAAAGCCGTTGAAGTTCAATGGCTTTGTAATTTACTCAAATATTGTTTTATATTTGAGCCCAACCTAATCCTCATGAAACCTTTATCCCTAATGGCAGGCATTGCCATGTTGTGGTGCAGTTCCTGCAAAGTTGATAACACCCTGTCGCCCGAACCCGCAGGCACCGGCGGCCTGACTTCTACCAGCGCTCAGGCAATACTTAGCGGCGGCACCTGGAAAAATGTAAGTGACAGCGTAGCCTATTACGACAACCATAAAAAACTTTTGTATACCAAACCTTTTGCTGATGATCACATCTACTGGAGGTTTGACCTGAAACCGGGTACGACCAACCTTACTACTGCCGACAATCCGCTAATGACTCATAGCAGTTCAACTCCTATTTTGCTGGTGGTAAGAGACAGCGCCACTTATATATATCAGCAGGGAATGGTCTCTAATCCGCTGATGTGGAAAATTGAAAGTCTTAACAGCAGTAGCCTTACCATATCAAAAGTAAACAGCAACGAATCTTATTTCCCTGTAATCATTAACGGCAAAGCGGTAGCCGCTGTCAGCAGTAAGCAGTTGGCTACTTACACACTGGCAAGCAAATGATAGTTATGCTTTTACAGTTGCTTGCTAACAATTATTGCTTAACTTGCCTTTGTAAACCAATATCTCTACTTAATCGCTTTTTCTATGAGGATACACCGCTACATCCTGTCTTTTTGCTGTGTGCTGGCTTCAGCAGCAGGCTTTGCCCAAAGTTCCGGTAATGAATTAAATATTATCCCGGCGCCGGTAAAAATTACCCGTACCACAGGCTATTTTACTTTGCCTAAAACGGTAGTTATTGATGCCCCTGCCCGTACTGAACTGGCAACGGCTATCAGCACCTTGAAAAGTAAAATCAGTACCGCCACTTCATCAGCAGTACAGGTGAAAGAAACGCCTTCGGCCACCGCTACCATTAATTTGGTAATTAACAAAACCAGTAATGCGCAGTTAGGCAAAGAAGGCTACCAGTTACTGGTAGCGCCAAAAAAGATAACCGTAAATGCCAATACGCCGGCCGGCATTTTTTATGGCGTGCAAACGCTGGTTCAATTGTTTCCGCCGGCTATTGAAAGCACCGGTAAAGTTACCGGCGTGGCTTTTAAAGCGCCCTGCGTTCAAATTACCGATTACCCCCGCTTTGAATGGCGCGGCCTGATGTTCGATGTATCCCGCCACTTTTTTACCAAACAGGAAGTAAAGCGCTACATTGATGACATGGTACGCTACAAGCTTAACCTTTTGCACATGCACCTCACTGATGATGAAGGCTGGCGCATAGAAATTAAAAGCTTGCCCCGCCTTACCCAGGTGGGCGCCTAT
The DNA here is from genome assembly GCA_964241945.1 of uncultured Mucilaginibacter sp. GTDB lineage: Bacteria > Bacteroidota > Bacteroidia > Sphingobacteriales > Sphingobacteriaceae > Mucilaginibacter. The sequence goes on along the minus strand of CAXTCH010000005.1, from coordinate 3,223 downwards.
AATGTAAAAAAAGTAGGTTATTTCGGCAGCTTTACTCCCCCTACGGCTGATGAGCCCCGCACTTATGGCGGCTTTTATACCCAAGATGACATCCGCGAACTGGTAAAATATGCCCAGGACCGCTTTGTAAACATTCTGCCCGAAGTTGATGTACCCGGCCATAGCCTGGCAGCGGTAGCCTCTTATCCTGATCTATCCTGCACACCAGGCGCTGATCAATACCATGTGCGTTCAGGCGAAGAAATTATGGACTGGCACCAAAGTCCGCCAAAGGCATTAGTAGATAATACCTTATGCCCTGCCAATGAGAATGTATATGTGTTTATGGATAAGGTGATGACTGAGGTGGCACAACTGTTCCCTTTTCCTTATATCCACGTAGGCGGCGATGAATGCCCTAAAAACTTCTGGCAACAAAGCGCTGCAGTAAAAGAATTAATGCAGCGTGAAAACCTGAAAACCATGGAAGAAGTACAGTCCTATTTTGAAAAACGCCTGGAAAAAATTGTAGAATCAAAAGGCAAGCGTTTTATGGGCTGGGACGAAATTCTGGAAGGTGGCCTGGCCCCCAATGCCGCTGTTATGAGCTGGCGCGGCATGCAGGGTGGTGTTGCAGCTGCCAAAATGCAGCACGACGTGGTGATGAGCCCCACCACTTATGCTTATCTGGATTACATGCAGGGCGATCCTTCCATCGAGCCTCGGGTGTATGCTACCCTGCGCCTGCAAAAAGCTTACCAATTTGAGGCTTTGCCAGACAGCGTAGATGCCCGCTATATTAAAGGCGGACAGGCTAACTTATGGACCGAGCAGGTATACAACATGCGCCATGCGGAATACATGACTTATCCGCGCGCGATTGCTATTGCCGAAAGTGTATGGTCGCCTAAAGCCAGTAAAAGCTGGCCTAACTTTTCGGCCCGCATACAGCAGCACTTCAAGCGCCTGGACGAAGCCGAAATTAAATATGACCCCGCCGTATATGACCCTATTGTAAGCATCAGCACCACCGCCGGCAATGATTTGCAGGTGGAACTGGGCACCGAAATTACCGGGCTGGATTTATACTACAGTTTTGATAATTCTTACCCCGATCGTTTCTATCCTAAGTATACCCAAGCTTTGGTAGTACCTAAAGATGCAGCACAAATGCGGGTAATTGCTTACCGGGGTAAAGAACCGGTAGGCCGCATGATGACGATTACGGTAGATGATATGAATAAACGGGCCGGCCGTAAGGCGCCCGCCAGACCAGCGACGACTGAATAAATTTAACAAAAACGGGCTGCATATTTACAGCCCGTTTTTGTTTTAGTGCTTTGTTTTCTGAATCAGGATTCACAGAATTAATTTTATTCATCAGTAAACAAGCATTCTGTTAATTTTAAAATTTTGTAAATCCTGATTCAGAAAACTCAATAAGCCTTTCACAAAAACAAATCTTACACAAATCCAAAGTCAACCCTTACTTTTGCGGTATGGCTCAGTTAAAAGCATTTCCTAATAATCCTTACCACGAAAACACTTATCTGCTGTATGATGAAACCGGCGAATGCGCCATCATCGATCCGGGTATGTATACCGCTGCAGAACAGAATGCGGTGGTGAGTTTCGTTACTGAACACCGGCTGAAGCCGGTGTTGTTGTTAAATACACATTGCCATATAGACCATGTGCTGGGAAATAAATTTATAATGGACCAGTATGGCCTGAAACCGCAGTTTCATGCAGGCGAACTGCCTTTATTGGAAGCGGCGCCGGCCTGGGCGCAGCAAAGCGGATTACGGTACGAGCTATCTCCGTTACCTGACACGTATTTACCCGAAAGCGGCTCCGTTCATTTTGGAAATACTACCCTGGAGCTGATTTTTGCCCCTGGCCATTCGCCTGCCCACTTGTGCTTTTACAACCGCCCCGATAACCTGCTTATTGGTGGTGACGTGTTGTTTAAAAACAGCGTAGGCCGTACCGATTTACCCGGCGGCAATCACCAGCAGTTAATTACCAGCATCAAAGAAAAACTATTTACTTTACCTGGCGACTGCACGGTTTACCCCGGCCACGGGCCCGAAACCACTATAGGGTATGAAAAAGAATGTAATCCGTTTTTTTAGTATCTTATCGCACTTATTATAACCCGATTGCTGCCTTGAACACGTCCATGTACATCGCCCGGCGGTATCTTTTTTCCAGCAAAAAGATGCATGCTATCAATATCATCTCCGGCATTTCCATGTTGGGGGTATTGATTGGCAGCGCCGCCCTGATTATCATTTTATCAGTATTCAACGGGTTTGAAACCGTCATCCTTTCACTATACAACAATTTTACGCCCGAAATTAAAATCGAACCCCGGCAGGGAAAAACCTTCAATCCAAATACGGTTTATTTCAATTCATTGCGCAATGATGCCAGAGTGTTTTCGTGCACGCAGGTATTGCAGGAAAAAGCGCTGATCCGCTACCGCGACCGCCAGTTTATCGGCACCATTAAAGGGGTAAGCGACGATTTGCTGAAAAACCCTGACCTGGACAGTACCATTCAGCAGGGTTCATTTACTCTGGAAGCTAATAATCATCCGTTTGCAGTAATCGGTGCAACTGTGCAGGCCAGTTTAGGGGTAAACATTAATGACCAGTTAACACAGCTGCAGGTATTTTCGCCTAACCGTAAAAGCAGCGGCAACAGCATTAACCCGGCGGATGATTTTGTGATTGGCACCATCGATCCCTCCGGTATTTTTTCCGTGCAGCAAGATTTTGATAACATGATCATTACGCCCATTGAATTTACACGTACTCTGTTAGGCGAACAAGATCAAGTATCCTCCTTAGAATTAAATTATAAAAAAGGCAGCCGGGTAAAAGCCATACAGGCCGATATTGAATCGCACATCGGCAAAAATTTTACGGTAAAAAATCGGTACGAGCAAAATACGCTGCTGTACAAAATTTTACATTCCGAAAAATGGGCGGTGTTTCTTATCCTGACGTTTGTGCTCATTATCGCTATTTTCAACATCATCGGCTCATTAACCATGCTGGTAATTGACAAGCGGAAAGACATTGCCATCCTGACCAGCCTGGGCGGCGGCCGAACCATGATTCAGGGTATTTTCTTTTTTGAAGGTATGCTGATTTCAATGGTGGGCTGCCTGACGGGCATTTTACTGGGACTGATTTTTTGCCTGTTGCAGCAGCAATTTGGCTTTATCAAAATGGGC
>CAXTCH010000004.1:0-26151 GCA_964241945.1 uncultured Mucilaginibacter sp. | reverse complement strand
GGCTAAGCCCAACCCCGAGCCCGATTTGTTTTGCCCGTCGGTAGGTACCTGAAAATAACGTTCAAATAATCGCTTCTGGTATTGGTCGTCAATACCTTTGCCCATATCTTTTACCGAAAACACTACCTGCCCATTCGACTGTCGCGCTTTAATTTCCACTTTGGAACTTTCGGGACTATAGCGCAAGGCGTTGGATAACAGATTGACCATTACCCAGGCGGTCTTCTCCACATCTGCATATACTTTGGGTAGCTGTATATCAGGTAAAAAATCAAGTTTCACCCCTTTTTGCTCGGCTTGAAAACGAACCGAGTTAAGGGCGTACTTTACCACCTCTGCCGGCTCTACTTCATTAAAGCTCAGTTGAATATTTCCGGTTTCTACTTGCGACAAATCCAGCAGTTCGCCGCTGATTTTTAACAGGCGGTCAATATCTTCCTCCACCTGAACCAGCAGTTCCTGCTGCTCCGTGTTCAGGCTTCCCACCCGTTCATCTTTCAATAGCTTTAAACTCATTTTAACCGAAGAGATCGGCGTTTTTAATTCGTGCGATATCGTGGCAATAAAATTGGTTTTGGCTTCATCACGCTCTTTAAATTCAGTTACATTCTTCAGGATGAACACCATGCCGGCTGACTTGCCGGCTATACTGAGCGGATCTTCCAGTTTGGAGGTCAGGTTAGGAACAACAATTTCCCGGCTCTCCAGCTGAAAATACGACTCCTTACCATCAACTGCGATTTTGAACGGGCCGTTATTATTCCTGCGGGTGAGGATAAAGGTCAGCAAGTCATTGCTTTTACTCAGTTCGTTAATAGGGTGCCCTACCACTTTCTCACCGGTCAGGTTAAGCAGGTTTTGTGCTACTTTGTTCATAAACAGCACTTCCTGCTTTTCATTTATCCCGATGATGGCATCCTGCATCTGCTCAATAATGGTTTCAATGCGCCGCTTTTCCGACAATACCGTAGCCAGGTTGCTGTTTTCCCATTCATTCAACCGAGAGGCCATCTGGTTAAACGCGGTGGCTACTTCGCCAAACTCATCATCTTTATTAAAGCTCAGGCGCTGACTATAATTTTTATGGCTGATTTCCTCAATACCTTCCAGCAATGCGCGTAGCGGCCCGGCAATCACATCCGGAAAATTAACACTAAAACTAAACAGCACCAAAAAAGTAAAAGTACCGATAAGGCTCAGCAATAGTGTTGCTCTCTTTACCGACTCTTGCGCCCTGTCGTTTTTACGTACAATGGCCTGCATGTTCAAGGTTTCAATAGTACGCAGGTGTTGACGCACACTGCGTTCAGTTTGCAATAACTGAGGAGCGGTAAGCCTTCCGCCGGATAATTGATTAAAGGCCTGCCTGAGTTGTGCGGTGGCTTGCTTTTCACCAGTTTCGGTAATATTGTGCTCCTGCCTTACCAATTGACTATTAAAGGCGTTAACGGAAGCCTGTTCCAAAGGCAGCGAATGCTCGTCCAGCAAGGTTCGCATTTCCTTGGTATAACTCAGCGTTTCATAATTATTTTTCAGGATGACTTTAGCGCTTTTGGAAATCTCCTGTATGTAAAACAGGGATAAGGCGCCAAAGAACAGGATGACTGCGAACAGGAAGCCAAACCCTAAACGAAGTTTGTGTTTTATTTTCATGACAGTATTACTAAGTCGGTTTCTGTAGCTGCTATCTTTTTTAGCAGCTCGTTAAAAATTGCGGTTTTAAGTATCACCTGGAACAGGCTTAAGTGCGGTTTACCAATGCAAATGGTGGTTACCTCACGTTCTTCGGCCACTTGCATAATGGCGGGGGTTACCTGATCGCTTTTTAAGCGCAATACCTCGGCCCCAAGTTCGGTAGCCAGCTTGAAGTTGTTGAGCAGATGCCGTTGCTTATCCAGCCTTATGCGGTCGGCACTTTCTCCGCCGGTTTGCACATACAACACCATCCAGGGCGACCGGTAATAAGACGCCAGCCGCGCGGTTTTACGAATAACCACCCTGGCGGTATCGGCATTAGAAGATATACAGGCCAGAAAGCGCTCGGGCCGCAGCTTAATCTGCCTGGGAATTTCTACATCAATTTTGCGCTCCAGGTGATGGGCAACTTCTTTTAGAGCCAGTTCGCGCAGCTGCAATATTTTATCACTTCTGAAAAAGTTTTGCAAGGCCGTTTCTACTTTACTTTTATCATAAATCTTGCCCTCTTTCAGCCGGTCAATGAGTTCATCGGCGGTAAGGTCAATGTTCACAATTTCATCAGCCAGTTGTAACATCTTATCCGGTATACGCTCGGTGATAGGAACGCCCGTAATCTTTTCTGCTTCCTCGTTCAGGCTTTCCAAATGCTGTACGTTTACCGCGGTGATAACACTAATGCCGCTTTCCAGCAGGTCGAGCACATCCTGCCAGCGTTTGCCGTTTTTGCTGCCTTCCACGTTGGTGTGCGCCAGTTCATCTACAATCACTACTTCGGGATGCCGGTTTAATATCGCCTGCAAATCCATTTCTTCCAGTTCCTTGCCTTTGTAAAACACCTTCCGGCGGGATACTACAGGCAGGCCTTCGAGCAAAGCATGAGTTTCGGGGCGGTGATGCGTTTCGATATACCCGATTTGCAGATGAATACCACTGCGAAGCAGGGCATGTGCCTCTTGCAGCATGCGGTAAGTTTTGCCCACACCGGCACTCATACCAATGTAAACCTTCAGCTTACCCCGCCTCGACTTTTTAATCAGCTCGATAAAGCTCTTTACTGAAGATGGCTTTTGCTCCTGCTCCGGCATTGTAAAGTTTTAAAATCTGACAATCAAATCCATGGCCGCCGAGAACTGGTCTTTTCTGGTACCATTATCATAAGGGGTTATCCCATCGGCATAAGCCCGTTCGTAACGGATTTCAGGGCGGATGCGAACCAGGTTATTAAAGTGATGGACAAACCCGATGGTATGATCGGAATAAGTAGTGGCGAAACCGGTGCGGTTACCCTGCGGGTCGCTCAAATAACCATTACGAATAGAGATATAATCCTTGCCTGATACTTTGATTTGGAAATAGTTGACCGCACCTACAGCTTGCGACAAGCCGGGCACAAAAGCTCCGGCACCGGTACCTTCATAAAATGATCTTCCGGGACCGGTAATTACCGTACCACCTACCCGCGCATCATGCTGCCATATATAGTAAACCTCCGTCATCATATGCACTACCGGGCTAAAGCGATGCCCCCAGGTACCTACTACCATCTGCAAATCGTCATGATCGTTTTTATATTTACCGGCACCTAATGAGTTGATACCGCCATAAAACGAGTCATTATTATCATGCGACACCCAGCGCACCATAGCCAGGCCGTTCACCTGGGCTGAATTGCTCCAGGGAGCCATATCATTACCTGCATGGATGCCTAATTCCAATTGCCAGTAGGCGCCCAGTTTAAAAGTTGCCTGAGCACCGGTGAAGGTGTAAGGGTCTACGGTAAACATGAGTGAGTGAGTATACAGATAATTATCGGGCGCCCACTGCGCTTCAATATCAGCCGGCGAAATAAAGCGGCCTATTTTTAACAGCATACCATCAGCCACTTTCGGGAAATACAGCAAGCCATAAATCTCGGCGGGGTCATAACCATATTTGTTGTTATGGCCCAACAGCTGATTGCTGAAATATCCTTTGGCTGTCGTATACCGGTAATCGGTACCAAAAATATTGGTGAGCAAAAAGCCGTAATCAAAATGATCGGTTTGTACGGTATTCGGCTGGCGGTCAATCTTAATAGCGGCCTGATCCAGGAAAACCGAGTTCGGAAAAATATCATACGAGGTAGGCGCATTGGAGTGTTTGGAAGTACTCAAGTCACCGCCTACGCTTGCCCAGCCATAAATTTTCACCCGGCTGTTCGACAAACCCAAGGCTTTGGTAAGCGGATAATTGGGCGCTTCAGTATTGATGCCAATCAGCGGTGCACCGTCCCACTCAGAGGTAGGAAATGGTGGAGAATCCAAAGGCGAGGGCAGAGAACGGGCTACAGTATCGGTTTTGGTTTTTTTTAACTTAGTGGTGTCTTGTTGTGCACTAACCTGTAAGGTAATAGCTGCCAGGGCAACTATAGTAAGCATATGCTTTTTCATTGAATTAATGATATGAGTATTGGTTTTATTTATGCATGGCATCCAGTGCCATATTGAGTTTAAGAACATTAACTTTTGCAGGACCAAGCAAACCCAACAGCGGCTGTTCGGTATGCTGATTTACTAAATTGGTCATCTGAGTTACCTGCAGATGGCGATAATTGGCCACCCGTTCAATTTGAATTTTAGCCGCCTCCGGCGAAATATCCGGGTCCAGGCCGCTGCCTGATGCGGTAACCAGGTCGGAGGGTATATCCCGGCGTTTCAGGTAAGGGTGATATTTCAGTAAAGTATCAATGCGGCTGTTTATCTCTTTTAAATAATCAGGATTGCTTGGCCCTTTATTAGAACCAGCCGAACCGGCAGCGTTGTAGCCAACCGCCGATGGGCGGCCCCAGAAATATTGGGGGTGATCGAATTTTTGCCCAATGTTGGCGTAGCCTACTACTTTGCCGTTTATGATGAGGGTTTCACCATCGCCATGCCCGGCGCTTAGTTTACCGGCGGCAGTAATCAGCAAAGGATAGATGACACACAGTACTACCATCAATACAACGGTAAGGCGGATAGCAGGAATAAGATAAGTTTTCATTTTTAATAATGTTAAGTCAGGAGAAGACTATTGATTGGGTAGAGGCCCCGGCTTTATACCAGCAGTCCCACCACCAGATCGATTAATTTGATACCGATAAAAGGAGCAATTACACCGCCCAGGCCATAAATAAGCAGGTTGCGGCGCAGCAAAGCACTGGCACCAATAGGTTTGTAAGCCACCCCCTTCAACGCCAGTGGTATCAGCAGCGGAATAATAATGGCATTAAATATCACCGCCGACAGGATAGCCGATTCGGGGCTATGCAGCCGCATAATATTGATGCTTTGCAGCGCCGGTATAGAAGCGATAAACAATGCGGGTACAATAGCAAAATATTTGGCCACGTCATTAGCTATTGAGAATGTAGTCAGCGTACCGCGGGTAATCAGCAGTTGCTTTCCTATTTCCACAATTTCAATCAGCTTGGTAGGGTCATTATCCAGGTCTACCATATTGCCGGCTTCTTTAGCGGCCTGGGTACCACTGTTCATGGCCACGCCTACATCAGCTTGTGCCAGCGCGGGGGCATCATTGGTGCCGTCGCCCATCATGGCCACCAGCTTGCCGCCGGTTTGCTCATGCTTAATGTAGTTCATTTTATCTTCGGGCTTCGCCTCGGCAATAAAATCATCTACCCCTGCTTTTTCGGCAATAAATTTGGCTGTAAGCGGATTATCGCCGGTTACCATTACCGTTTTTACCCCCATTTTACGCAGGCGTTCAAAACGCTCGGCTATACCGGGTTTAATGATATCCTGCAATTCAATTACACCCAGCAGACTATTATTTTGCGCTACTACCAATGGGGTGCCGCCTTTAGAGGAAATATTTTTCACGTATTCCTCTACTTCAGTAGGAACCGTTTTACCCGCTTGATGAGCCATGCTACGCATAGAATCAAAAGCGCCTTTACGAATAGTTGTACCATCGTGAATATTAATACCGCTTGAACGGGTTTCGGCGGTGAATTTTACAAATTCTGCACCTTCGGGCGCCTGTAACGAAAACTTAGATTGGGTACGTGCCAGCTCTACAATGGATTTACCTTCCGGTGTTTCATCAGCCAGCGAAGCCAGTACTGAGGCTTTCACCAAATCATCAGGCAGCACACCTTTAGCCGGCCAAAACTGGGTAGCCTTACGGTTACCAATGGTAATGGTACCGGTTTTATCCAGCAGCAGGGTATCAATATCACCGGCAGTTTCAACCGCTTTCCCCGATTTGGTAATCACGTTGGCACGTAAAGCCCTGTCCATTCCGGCAATACCAATGGCCGACAACAGTCCGCCAATGGTAGTGGGAATGAGGCAAACAAACAGTGAGATTAACGCAGCTATGGTGATAGGGGTATTGGCATAATCGGCAAATGGCTTCAGCGTGACGCATACAATAATAAAAATGAGTGTAAAGCTGGCCAGCAAAATGGTTAAAGCAATTTCATTAGGCGTTTTCTGGCGGGATGCGCCCTCTACCAGGGCGATCATCTTGTCCAGAAAGCTTTCGCCGGGCTGCGTAGTTACCTGAACGGTAATTTTATCAGACAGCACCTTGGTACCACCGGTTACCGATGACTTATCGCCGCCAGCCTCGCGGATTACCGGAGCAGATTCGCCGGTAATGGCAGATTCATCAATAGTGGCAATACCTTCAATGATTTCTCCATCGGTAGGAATCGTATCACCGGGTTCGCAAATAAATACATCTCCTTTCAATAAATCACTGGATGATTTGCTGACGATACTGCCGTTTTCGGTGAGCACTTTGGCCGGCGTTTCCTCACGGGTTTTGCGCAGGCTATCCGCCTGGGCCTTGCCCCGTGCCTCAGCAATAGCTTCGGCAAAATTGGCAAACAACACAGTAAGGAAGAGTATAATAAAGATAGACACATTATAGGCAAATGAACCCTGCTCTTTATGGTTCAAGCTGTAAACGCTCACCAGCAGCATGACTACAGTGCCAATCTCCACTGTAAACATTACAGGGTTACGAGCCATAACACGCGGAGATAGTTTTATGAACGACTCCTTTAAAGCAGTACGCACCAGCGCAGGTTCAAATAATTGAGTGGGTTGATTTTTCATGGATCGGATTACTTAGACATAGAAAAGTATTCTGCCAGCGGGCCCAGGGCCAGCGCAGGGAAATAGGATAAAGCATTTAATACCAGGATGACCGCCATGGTCATAATACCGAAGGTTACAGTATCAAGGCGCAGGGTTCCGGCAGATTCCGGCACATATTTCTTTTGTGCCAGCAAACCGGATATAGCCACCGGGCCGATGATAGGCAGGAAACGTCCCAGCAGGATGACGAAACCAGCAGTTACATTCCAGAAAACATTGTTATCGCCCAAGCCTTCGAAACCTGACCCATTATTGGCATTACTGGAAGTATACTGGTACAGCATTTCAGAAAAGCCATGAAAACCAGGGTTATTTAACCATGCGGAAGGCTGGGTAGCCCAGTTGGCTTTGGCATGATAAGTAATGATATAACTGGAAATGGCGGTACCCGCCATAATCAGAAACGGACTAAGCAACGTAATGAGCGCTGCAATTTTCACCTCACGTGCTTCTACTTTATGGCCTAAAAACTCGGGGGTACGGCCCACCATTAAGCCTGATATAAACACAGCAATAATGAGATACACATAGTAGTTGAGCAATCCTACGCCGTCGCCGCCAAAGAAGCCATTAATCATCATGGCCAAAATTTGCCAGGTTCCGGTAAGCGGCATCATACTGTCATGCATCCCGTTAACCGAGCCGGTAGAGGTCACCGTAGTCAGGGTGCTCCAATAAGCGGTAGCCATCGGTCCAAAACGTCCCTCTTTGCCTTCCATAGCGCCGGTGGTTTGGGTAACGCCCATTTTAGCAATAGCCGGGTTACCGCCCAACTCGCTGCTGATAGTGGGTATCATCAGCATCAATACACCCAGCATCATTACCCCAAAAATCATCCAGCCCAACCTTTTCCGTTGTATGAAATATCCAAAGGCCAGAATCATGGCCACCGGAATAATAAACTGGGAAATGATTTCGACCATATTAGTCAGGTAATTGGGGTTTTCCAGAGGATGGGCGGAGTTGGCGCCAAACCAGCCGCCGCCGTTGGTACCCAAATGCTTAATGCCAATCATCTGCGCTGCCGGGCCGCGGGAAACCTGTACGGTATCGCCCTGTAGGGAGATAAACTTATCTTTTGCAGCATAACTGCTGGGCGTACCGTTGAAAGTTAAAATCAGGGCCACCACAACCGACAGCGGCAACAGCAACCGGGTAATAGATTTGATAAAATAGTTCCAGAAATTACCTACGTCCTGCGTGGTTTTATCTTTAAAAGCTCTAAAGACAGCTACAGCACAGGCCAGCCCTGTTGCGGCACTTGCAAACTGCAGGAACATAAAAACAAAGTGCTGAATAAGGTAGGTAGCGCCTGTTTCGCCCGAGTAGTCCTGCAGGTTGCAGTTGGCCACAAAACTGATGATGGTATTAAAAGCCAGATCAGGCGTTTGGCCGGGGTTGCCATCAGGGTTTAAGGGTAACTTATCCTGATAAATCAGCATAAAAAAGCCGTATACCAACCACAGGATGTTAATAGTCATCATGGCTTTCAAAAACTGTTTCCAGTTCATGGGAGCCTTGGGGTTGATGCCTGCCAGTTTACAAATCAGGGCTTCGAGCGGTTTCAAAAAATCGGTCCATACCTTTTCGCCGGCATACATTTTGGCTAGGTACTTACCCAGTGGTATGGCAATGAGCAGCGTAATAGCAAAAGAGGCTACGATACCCAATAATTCAGTGTTCATGAGTGAGGTGATTTAAAATTTTTCGGGTTTAAGCAGCACGTATACCATGTACAGGAATACGGCAATGGCTACCATAAATAAGGCTATCATAATGATGTTAGATTTTTTCGAACCAGTCGATAGATTTAAAAATGAACCAGCAGCAGATGAGCAGCGCCAAAAAAAGAAGTAAGGTGATCATAGTATTAATTTTGAATGCCAATAGGCAAAAGGCATACCATCTCCACATCTAAACCCATACAACTACTTGAATTACAATTAATTAAATATCAACTAACAGATTAGAAACTCTAATTTCACCCTATCGAAATGAAAAGGTAACTTTATCGAAACGAAGCATAAGGGGGTTAAGTAAGTAAGCATAGTTTTCAGATAATTCAGAAAGAAATCGCTATTATGCAACTCATTGCATAAGTAGCTAAACATGAATCAACCCGACGCCGCGATTTTAAGAACCAAGCCGCATTATGAAATTCTGGACGGAATGCGGGGGATAGCCGCCCTATCGGTAGTGACTTTCCATTTTATGGAAATTGTTTATTCTGACTACAGCAAAAACTTCATCGGGCATGGTTTCCTGGCGGTCGACTTCTTTTTCTGCTTATCCGGCTTTGTTATCGGTTATGCTTATGACGACCGTATCAGCAAAATAGGCGTACTGGAGTTCTTTAAATCGAGGCTCATCCGGCTTCACCCTTTAGTAATTTTAGGTTCGGTATTGGGCCTGATTGCTTTTTTATTTGATCCTTTTGCCGGCCATCCTGTAATGTACAGTGCGGGTAAACTTTTATTGGTCTTCCTGACTTCCGTCTTTTTAATTCCCTACCCTGTTATCACCGAGCGCGCTTTTAACCTGTTCAGTTTCAATGCGCCTGCCTGGTCATTGTTTTGGGAGTATGTGGCCAATATCTTTTACGCCTTGGTTTTATACCGTATCAGCCGCAGCTGGCTGATGGTGTTAACTGCTATTGCCGCAGCAGGCATTTGTTGGGTAGCTTATCATTCGGGCAACTTAATGGGAGGCTGGAGCGGAGGCACTTTTTGGGATGGCGGCGTTCGTATCAGTTACTCATTTTTAATAGGATTGCTGATCTCCCGCTCGCACTGGATGATTAAATCTAAGCTTGGTTTTATGAGTTTGGCAGTATTGCTGCTGTTGGGTTTTATCTCGCCTTTTTCCGAATGGAATTATATAACTGAGCCTGTTATCGTTATACTCTACTTCCCGCTGCTGATTGCTTTGGGCGCCGGTGCTACCTTAACGCCGGTGTGGAAGAAAATTTGTACATTTTTAGGCAACCTGTCGTACCCTTTGTACATGACGCACTATGCCGTGCTATGGATGTTTGGCAATTATTATAGCAGCCATAAGCCGGCGGCCGGTCAGTTAACGGTTATTATTACTGTATCGGTTCTGCTACTGGCAGCCTTTGCTTATCTGGTAATGCGGATATATGACATGCCGGTCCGGAATTATCTGAACCGTAAACGACGGCAGGAGCTGGCAGGTAATAACTAACGTTTCTTACTCCTGTGCTGCCTGCGCTATAATAAACCGTGCTACCTGCTCCTGCTCGGTAACAGACAGCAGGTCACCGTCATAAATCCAGTAACCGGCTTCATCAAACAAAATGCGCCCCATATAGTCGGCGTTGTGTACAAAAGCGGTATATATTTCATAGCACTGACCGCGTTTTTTGCCCTCTACAGGTATCACCTGTACAATCTCGCTTGCCCCGCCGTTTCGCTTTACCCAAGCTCTGGCCTCTCTGGTCAGGTAATTTTTAGTTATCATCCTGATGTGGAAAAGTTTTTTCCAAAGGTAAACAAAATGCTAATATTTTTAGTATTAGTTTTGTGACTCCCTAAATATTCAACTCATGATTCCATTGAATTTAGCTGAGGTATGCTTTTACAATTTAGCAGGAAGGCTTCCTTCCCGGCAAAAGTACCCTGCCTGTCAGGATAGTTTTCCCGCATTTGCTACAACCCTAACCGACTGCCATGAAAAGCGCAAAGCTTGATATCATCAGCCGGTTAAAAACCGATATTCTGCGGTGGCAGGGGTTTACACAGCCAGCGGCCGGCCAGGTGCAGGGCATCGGCTTGGGTCCCCTGGAAACGGCTTTTCCGAATGGTGTGTTTCCTGTTGGGGCCATTCATGAAATGCTTTGCCCTACCACGGAGCAGGCTGCAGCTACCAGCGGATTTTTAACCGGAATTTTGTCGGCCCTGATGCTGCAAGGCGGTGTTTGCCTGTGGATTGGTACCCAGCGAAAAATATTTCCCCCTTCACTAAGCTTTTTTGAAGCAGAAGCAGACCGGTTGATTTTTATAGATGTGAACCAGGAAAGGGATGTACTTTGGGCTACAGAAGAAGCCTTGAAATGCGAGGGTTTGGCAGCTGTGGTAGCCGAAGTGCGTGAAATTAATTTTGCGCAATCGCGCAGGTTACAACTGGCGGTAGAAAGCAGCCGGGTAACAGGATTTATACTGCGAAATGATTTGCGCCGCTTAAGCAGCACTGTTTGCGTGGCCCGCTGGCAGGTTACGCCGCTGCCCAGCCGTACCGAAGGTGAGTTACCGGGCGTAGGCTTTCCCCGCTGGCAGGTGGAACTGCTGCGGGTAAAAAACGGCAATCCCGGCAGCTGGCAACTGGAATGGCTGGATGGCCGGTTTATGCCGGTTGAAGGCCAGAGCGATATCCGCACTATGCATGAACGTAAAGCCGGGTAAACATGCAAAAGCGTTTTGTCTCCTTATGGTTCCGTCATTTGCTTACCGACTGGCTTACCCTGCGCCAGCCGGAACTGGACGGGCTGCCTATAGGCCTGGCTGTACCCGAGCGTAACCGGATTGTACTTACCGCCATTAACGCTTTGGCAGAGAGTGAAGGCATCAGCATAGGGATGACGGCCGCCGATGCCAAAGCCATTATTCCCGAACTGCAGGTAATAGATGCCGTACCCGGGCAAGCCGAAAAAATTTTAACCTCAGCCGGCAAGTGGTGCATCCGCTACTCACCGTCGGTGGCTGTTGATTTGCCCGACGGGCTGCTTTTAGAAGTAACCGGCTGTACCCATTTATGGGGAGGCGAGCAGGCATATCTGCAACAATTGCTTACTGTTTTATACCACAAAGGCTATGAGGTTTGCGGAGCTATGGCCGATACCGCCGGCGCTGCCTGGGCCATTGCCCGTTATGGAAAAAGAGAAGAATTTATAGTAACACCGGGTAATCATGGCAAGGCACTACTACCGTTGCCGCCGGCAGCTTTGCGTTTAGAGTTAGCTACAGAGGAACGCTTGTATAAGCTGGGTTTCCATACCATTCAAAAACTACTGGGCATACCGCGCGCTGCCTTAAAACGGCGTTTTGGCGAACATTTACTGGTGCGGTTAGACCAGGCAACAGGTGCACAGGAAGAGCATTTACAGCTTCTGCATCCGCCCGAACCTTATCATGTACGGCTGCCTTTTTTAGACCCCATCCGTACGCCTGCCGCTATTGAGAGAGCTATTTTGGATTTACTGGACAGCCTGTGCCAGCGTTTATATAAAGAAGGAAAAGGTCTGCGTACCGCAACGTTAAAGGGGTACCGGGTAGATGGCAAGCTCATACAGGTTGACATTGGTACGCACCGGCCTACAGCGCTGGTGGGTAATTTATTCAAATTGTTTGAATTGAAGATACCCACCATTGAGCCGGCACTGGGTATTGAACTGTTTACCCTGGAGGCTGCCAAAATAGAAGACGTTCCGCCCGAACAGGAGCGCCTGTGGGCAGCGGAAGGCGGCGGGCTGCAAGATAACGGGTTGGTAGCTTTATTAGACCGGCTGGCCAATAAATTCGGTGCAGGCACCATCCGGCGCTACTTGCCGCAGGAACGTTACTGGCCAGAAAACTCAATCAAACTTAGTCACTCGATTACAGAAGAAAGCGTTGCCGGCTGGTCAGCAGGCAAGCGCAGGCCTATTATTTTATTGCCGCAGCCTGAACGGATTGAGGTAACAGCATTACTGCCAGATAACCCACCTATGCTGTTTATTTATAAAGGAAAGCGTCATATTATCCGCGAAGCAGATGATGCCGAACGCATAGAGCGCGAATGGTGGCACGAGCAGGGGCTGCATCGCGATTATTATGTGGTGGAAGACGAACAGGGCCAGCGCTACTGGCTATTCCGCTCGGGCCATTATGGTCAGGAACAAACACAATGGTACATTCACGGATTTTTTGCTTAACTACCAATGCCCTACGCCGAATTACAGGTCACTACCAATTTCAGCTTTATGCTGGGTGGCTCTCACCCCGAAGAACTGGTGGAGCGTGCTATTGCTTTAGGCTATACCAAAATCGCCATTACCGATCGCAACAGTGTGGCTGGTGTCGTCAGGGCACATATAGCGGCAAAGGCGATAAAAAAGGATGAAAAAAGAAAGATAGTTATCATCCCGGCCTGCCGGCTGGATTTGGTGGATGGCCCGAGCCTGCTGGCTTATCCTACCGATATACAAGCCTGGGGACGACTATGCGCCCTGCTTACCTTGGGTAACCTGCGTACTGAAAAGGGTAAATGTGAACTTTACCGTCAAGATGTGTTTGCCCATCGGCAGGGAATTAAATTTATCCTCGTACCTCCCCTCACCTTAAACCGCCGCTTTGATTTTGAGGATGATTTTAAGTCGGCTGCAGCCCAATACCAAACTATGCTGGGTGATGCCTTGTATCTGGCCATCAGTCGTACCTATAGCGGGCAAGATGATAAACGGCTGCACCGGCTTGCACAACTGGGCATCCCGCTGGTGGCTACCAATGATGTACATTATCACCTCCCTGAACGGCGTGAACTGCAGGATGTGCAGACTTGCGTACGCGAAAAATGTACCATCCATACCGCAGGCTTTAAACTCCTGTCCAACGCGGAACGGTACCTTAAACCTATAGAAGAAATTGATCGGCTTTTCCGTAAATACCCGGAGGCTGTGACCCGGACGCTCGAGATTGCCGGGGCCTGCACCTTCTCGCTGGATACCTTAAAATATCTGGAACCCGAATGGGTAAGCCCCGACGGCCGGACGGCCGATGAGCATTTGCGGACGCATACGCTGGCTGGTGCGCAAAAGCTATTTAAAGGCGCTGTTCCGAAACATATACAGGAGCAGATTGATTTCGAGCTGGCTTTCTTTGCACGGCGCAAGCTGGCTCCTTACTTTTTGCGGGTGTTTGCTTATACGCAAAAAGCTGAAGAGTTAGGCATCCTGCACCAGGGGCGCGGTTCGGCTGCCAATTGTACCGTATGTTTTTGCCTGGGAATTACGCCGGTGAACCCCACCGAACAGCGGTTGCTCTTTTCCCGCTTCATGTCGGACGCCCGCGACGAGTGGCCCGATGTTGATGTCGACTTTGAGCACGAGCGCCGCGAGGAAGTGATTCAGTGGGTATATGAAACCTACGGGCGGGAACATGCCGCCATTGTAGCCACCGTAACCCAGGAACGGCATAAAGGCGCATTAAGAGATGTCGGCAAAGCCATGGGTCTGTCCGAAGATACCATTAAACGGCTGGGCGGCACCATCTGGAGTTTTTCGGAAGAAGGTTTTGACCGGGACCGCATCACTGGGCAGGGACTTAACCCTGATGACCCGCATCTGCATAAAGTATTACAACTCACTGAGCAAATGATGGGCTTTCCGCGGCAGCTGGGCCAGCATACCGGCGGCTTTGTGATTACGGGCTGCAAACTGTCGGATATTTGCCCTGTCATGAACGCCCGCATGGAAAACCGTACCCAACTGGAATGGGATAAAGACGACTTGGAAGCGTTGGGCATTTTGAAAGTGGATATTTTGGGTTTAGGTATGCTCACCTGTATCCGCAAAGCTTATCACTTAGTAAAACAGCATTACGGGCGTAGTTTAACTTTAGAGAACGTACCGCCAGATGACCCTGAGGTATATGATATGATTTGCAAAGCAGATACGCTTGGCGTTTTTCAAATTGAGAGCCGGGCACAAATGTCAATGTTACCAAGATTAAGGCCTCGTGTATTCTATGATTTGGTTATCGAAGTGGCTATTGTAAGACCTGGCCCTATCCAAGGCGATATGGTACATCCGTATTTGCGACGAAGAGATGGCAAAGACAAGATCATATATCCGTTAAAGGAACTCGAACCTATATTAAATAGAACTAAAGGAGTTCCCCTTTTTCAAGAACAAGCAATGCAAATTGCCATTGACGCTGCAGGGTTCACACCAGCAGAAGCCGACCAGTTAAGACGCAGTATGGCTACGTTTAAAGCAAAAGGCTTAGTAAGTCAGTTTAAACAAAAGTTAGTTGCAGGACTGGTAGCTAAAGGGTGTGATCAAGACTTCGCCGAACGCATTTTTAAGCAATTAGAAGGCTTTGGAAGTTATGGTTTCCCCGAAAGCCATGCGGCTTCGTTTGCGCATTTGGTTTATATATCTTCCTGGCTCAAATGCCATTATCCTGAAATATTTGCGGCAGCGCTGCTGAACAGTCAGCCGATGGGTTTTTACCAGCCGGCCGAGATTGTGGATGATGCACGGGCGCATGGCGTAGTTGTGCGGCCCATAGATATCAATCATTCGTATTGGGATCACACCCTTGAAGAAAAAGACGGTTCCTATTTTGCCTTACGCCTGGGTTTCCGCCTGGCGAAAGGCCTGAATGAAGATGATATGGCTTTATTGGTGCACAAGCGTAGTCAGGGCTATACCAGCATACAGCAGCTGAGCGATGCCGGAATACCACAGGCGGCAATTGAGCGGCTCACCGATGCAGATGCGTTCCGCTCTATTCATTTAGACCGTCGTGAAGCCTTGTGGGAAGTACCTGCTTTGAATGATAAACCCATTGGGCTGTTCAAAGGTCAGCCTTCGGCCAGTGCACATGAACATCAGTTAAGTTTACCTCTCATGACGCAGGGCGAACACGTAGTACAAGATTTTGCAGTAACAGGCCTGTCATTAAAAGCCCACCCGGTAAGTTTTGTACGTTACGAACTGAACCAATTGGGTGCTGTACCCACCGAGCGGCTTAAACAGCTTAAAAACGGAGACCAGGTGAAAGTGGCCGGGATGATCACCGTAAGGCAACGCCCCGGCACGGCTAAAGGTATATTGTTCGTTACCATTAAAGATGAAACCGGTTTTTGTAACCTGGTGGTATGGGCCAACTTTTTCGATGAATACCGCAAGGAAATTATACAGTCGCGGTTACTGATGGTGGACGGGCAGGTACAGGTAGCCGGCGAAGTCATCCACGTGGTGGTGAAACGCTGCTACAACATGAACAAATTGCTGGGTAAACTGACGGCTCCTGCTGAATTGCCGCAGTTTCCGGTTGCCCGGAATGATACGACCCTTGGCCCTCCGCAACAGCAACAGGGCACCGCAAAAAAAGAAGTTTTTCATAAAGGACGGAATTTTCATTGAGCAGGTTTCCGATTGGAATTTTGCTTAAATAAAATCTAAATCTCACTCCCTACAGCTATAAGGAATAATTCTTGTAAGGGTATACTTTTATATAAGATACCATGAAAGAAGAAAAAATAAAACAAATTGCCCGTATTGTACTGGGTGCTAACCTGATTTTTGCAGGTATCAGTCATCTCACCTTCGCCCGTAAAGGGTTTCGGGCACAGGTGCCCAACTGGGTACCGTTAGACAAGGACGATACCGTTGTATATTCGGGATATGTAGAAATTGCCTTGGGCAGTGCTATCGCCTTTGCGCCTAAAAATCATCGCGATACGGTAGGCAAGGTAGCTGCGACCTTCTTTACTGCTATATTTCCGGGCAACCTGGCTCAATATAATCATCACCGCTCGGCGCTGGGTTTAAACACCGACCGTAAGCGGCTGACACGTTTGTTTTTCCAGCCGGCGCTTATATACTGGGCACTGAAAAGCACAGAAGCCCCCCATAATTAAGTTAAGAGTTTTTAGCCCTAAGTAATTACCCCATACGCTTAACTTACTATGATACACCACGCATCTACCGATGTATTGAATATTGCTTTCATGGAACAAGGCGCAGATGATAAACCTCCGGTATTGCTGCTGCATGGCTGGCCTGATGATGCCACCACGTGGGACCACGTGATGCCGCGCCTCATGACCGCAGGTTACCGTGTGATAGTCCCTTTTCTGCGCGGCTTTGGCCTTACCCGCTTTCACTCCGACCATACGCCGCGCACCGGCAACTCCGGCATACATGCGCTGGATATGATAGCTTTAATGGACAGTTTGAACATTGAAAAATTCAGTGTGATTGGTCATGATTGGGGTTCCAATATTGCCGAATGCCTGGCCGTGGGCTGGCCCGGCCGGGTGGAACGCATAGCGCTGCTGTCAACCCCGCCACGCCTGGGCGGCATGCCTACGCCGCCGTTTCATCATGCCCAATTAGAATGGTATCACTGGTTTATGGCCACCAGGCGCGGCGAACAGGCGGTGCGGGAGAATCCCATTGGCTTTGCCCATATTATGTGGGAAAACTGGTCGCCCAGGGACTGGTTTACCGAAGAACAGTTTGAAGAGGTAGCCGAAAGCTGGAAAAATCCTGATTTTGTAGACATTACCCTGCACTCCTACCGTTCCCGCTGGGACGAGGCAGAACCTGATCCTAAAAGTGTAAAGCTGGAAGAAAAAGTAAAAAACACCTCTACCTTGTTGTTACCGGTGCTTTATATTCAGGGCGAAGAAGATGGTGTAAACCCGCCTTGGGTGAGTGAAAAAGTACATGAGAAATTTATTGGCCCTTTTCAGCGCATAGTGATGCCAGGCGTAGGGCATTTCCCATCACGCGAAGCACCGGCATTGCTATCCAGTTACCTGACCAGGTTTTTGAACAATCAGAAAGTACATGCGGTGGGTACGGACCAGTAGCATCTATACATTTCACTTACTATTTAAAAATTTAATTCATAGGATAAACATACGCACAATTATCTTGTTGAATTGACTTTATTCATTTATCCAAAACACCTTTTATGGCAGATCAGTATGTGCTTTACCGTCCCGAGGTAGAAACGCCTTTAGAAGACGAACAACAAGTAATTGATGATATTATTGCTTCGATGACCCGGCTCAGCCGCCGCACCCACGAACAATATGGACACAATGTGCGTGTATCGCACGGAAAAAGTCATGGCCTGGCAGTGGGCGAACTCACCGTGCTGGAAAACCTGCCCGAACCCCTGGCGCAGGGCTTGTTTGCTGCCGGAGGCGCCACTTATCCGGTAATTGTGCGCTTAGCCAATGTACCAGGCGAAATACTGCCTGATGCCGTAAATACCCAACGAGGCTTTGCTTTTAAAATATTAGGAGTGGACGGTGAAAAGATAGCCGGACACGAAGGACAAACCACACAAGATTTTGTATTAGATACCGGTAGCTATTTCCCGATGCCGGATGCCAAAGCGTTTTTGATGCAGCATCGCATGATTGAGCATGCACCGCAAATTCCAACGGTGGTAAAAGAAGCGGTTTCAGCCGTGTCGCGGGTTACCAACGAAGTTTTTAATAAATTAGGTGCAGACAGCGCTAAGTTAGACTTCTTTGGTGATTCACGGATTCATCCTTTAGCGGAAGCTTACTTTAGTCAGGCCCCTTTGCGTTATGGTAAATATATTGCTAAACTGGCAGTAACGCCAACATCGCCTAAGCAAAAGCAACTGGCAGACGATAATGTAGAGGTAGACAGCTATAAAGACCCTAATGCTTTGCGTACAGCCACCGTAAGTTATCTAAGAGAAAATGATGCCGAATTTGATGTACAAATTCAATTGTGCACCGACCTGAAAAAAATGCCTGTTGAAAATGCCAATGTAGACTGGAAGCAGGAAGACAGCTCGTATATAACTGTAGCCCGCATCCGCCTGCCCAAACAGGAGGCATATAGTGAGGCACGCCAAAAGTACATAGAGGCATTATCATTTTCACCAGCACACAGCTTGGCTGCGTTCCGGCCTTTGGGTTCCATTATGCGTGCACGTTTGCAGGCTTATCCGGTTCAGGCCCGCATCCGCCGCGAGGGCAATCATGAGCCGATGGCAGAACCCGCTTCTGTCAGCGAAGTTCCTGCTTGATAAGAGCCAGCTGTTCAGTTGAAGGAAAGTACACAAAAGCCAGTCTGTAATGATTGGCTTTTGTGCTGTATAAGGGTTCATGTGTATACCTTTGCATTTCTAATTTTTTAATAGGATATGAAAGAACAACTTACTTCCCTGCTTCAAAACCTAAACCAGCATACGGTTCTCTTTGCCGAGGTAATTCAGTTTATAGATACTCATTATCAACACCGGCCCACTGCATTTAAAAATGGCGAGGTGTACAATGAGGCGACCCAAAACCAGGGCAGCGCCCGGGTATTTGCTTTTGCCCAACTCAATCACCTGGATGCAAAGGATACCCTGCTGTTATTTGCCGAACACTACCAATCTGTGCTGGCCCATCCGGAAGGCACAGATCATCAAAACATCCGGCAATTTATGGCACATGGCTGGGATGGAATTGCTTTTGAGGGGCAGGCGTTGATGGAAAAGTGATTTTTGAATTTTTTACCGATGATTCAAATTTTATACATTTGATAATCAACAACCCTTATTAACTGTGAGAAAACCTTTATGCTTCGTACTGATACTTGGTGCATTTGCTGTTTCCTGCAAAAAGAAAGATGATACGCTGTCTGGTAATACCTGGATACAGGGAAGATGGTTGGAGAGTAAAGCTGGCTTCCTTACTATGGGTATCAGGTGAGCTGGCTTCCTGCAATTGTAGAAGCAAATTAATCTCGTCATTCTTAAAAGAAAACTGTCTGCTTCCCTGAAAAACAATTTTTCATTTTGTATTGGCATGTAAAAAGCTGTATTCAGCAGTTAACGAAGTTGTGAATGTAGCTAGCTCATAAATACCCCTATTCTCAATTCACCATACCTGCAGTTTCAGGATGAAAGTGTTTCCATGAGTGCCAGTATTCCTGGTAAGCCTGTATTTTATCCAGGCGTTTACCTTTGTTGGGCCCGGCAATACATAGCCCGTCCCAGTTCCAGGTAGAGGCAGTTTCTGTATCGCTCAACTGATTATTACCGCTGAGTTTAAAATGCAGCGATTTGCCGTCGATCATCCTGTTCCATACATGGTACGAAAGGCTGTCTTTTTCGATACCCAACAATAACGCTGCATTGTTAAATTCATCATTCAACAGGTGGGTGCGGGCCAGTTGGCGCCAGTCGTAAGCTTTGGCTTTATTATGTATCTGCACACCCAGCACCCAGCTTTTTCTTACTAAGGCATCTTTATTAATCAACATCGAATCCCGGTCTACGGCTTGCAATCGGTCGTAATTTTCTAATTCATTGTAACCGCCGGTATAATGTTGATCGGGTTGCAAAATCATAGAAGCCGGATAGCGGGCCAGCCAGTTCTCCAAGGTAGCCTGCTGATAAGGTAATTCCTGAAGCCGTTTTCCTTTTAGGGTGCCTACGGCGGCTATGCCTGTGGCCTGGTACCACCACGTTCCGGTAGTGCCATCTTCAATAATTGCATTATAATGCCTGGCCCCTACCAGCCTGAAGTTTTCGCGTTTACCGTTAATCAGCGGACTATACACCCGGCCTGTACGGCACATGGTACAATAAGTAATCATTACGGGCAGGTTGCCTATATCATCCTGTATCTTATGATGATAACCGAGGTAAATAACCGGGTAAGCTTTTGCAACGCCGTTATGCACTACCCCAATTACCAAATTACCCAGCGGAACCTTGTTGTGCAACAAATTGGTAAATTGTATAGTTTGAGGCTCTTCAAACATCTTTTCTGCCTTAAAGTATACGTCAGTAACATAGTAGCTGACCATACACAGTAACAGTACCCCGGCTTTTAATAAACGGTTACGGTTACTCAGCAAACTGAAGTAATTAAAAGCGTACACCAGCAACAGTATTGCGCCTGCTATACGCAGCGGAAATATCACTTTTTCGAGATAATAACAAAAGGTAATTGCTTCAATGTCCTGGCTGCCCGGAAAAGGCATAAGCAAATAGGCATGCAGTAAGCCAGGCAACAAAAAAAGGCTAGCGCCTGCCCAAAACAGCCATGCTTTTGAGCTGACCGCATGGCGCTTTGAGGCAGCCGCCTGACCAATGGGTGTATATTTCCATTGCAGGCTTCTATCTGATTGCATTACCGACATGAATTACGAAGATTGGGGTTATAATTACCCAAGTATATATAAATATTATTCACAAAACAAACCTTTTTAGTAAAAGAAAGGTTGTGCAGTGATAATATTGTAAATGAACCTTTTATCCGTTTTACTTTTAATGAAATCTATTATGAAAAAGTATTTGATGCTCCTGTTTTTAGCGATAGGCATAGCTACCGCTACATATGCACAAAACCAATCTGCCGAACACACCGCCACCGAGAAAACTAAAGAATTGAAAGAAAAACTTAATCTGAGTAGCAGTCAGTACAATAAAATTGTAGACATTTATAAAGAATCTGCACAAAAGTTTGAAAAAATAAGGTCAGAAGAGCATGGCGATAACAGCAAAATGTCAATCAAACTGGCTCCAGTACGCCGGGAAACTATTAACAAGATTAAATCGATTTTAACACCTGTACAGCGCGCCAAATTCGATAAGCTGCTTAAGCAATCTTCCTCATCTGCTGAAGGTTGGTCAAATGGATGGTCTGCCGCTTCATAATAAAGTTATACAGTAACCATTCCCTGATAAAAAAACCGCTGGTTGATAAGACAAGCGGTTTTTTATTTTGGTTTGATTTTAAAGGAATCCGAACCCTCATAGTTGCATTGAAGCTGCCGAATTTTACTTATGCTAGTATCGTCAATTATTGTAATCCCAATAGCTTGTCCGCATTCCCATGAGCAATCTTTGCCACCTGCTCCGGCGGCAGCTGGATTTCATTCAAAAAGTCAACACCCATTTGATTGGTACTAAAAGGATAATCTACCGACAACATGATGTTATCTATACCAATAGTGTCCAATGCCAGCTGCAGGGGTGGCTGTGTAAAAAAACCGCTGGTGGTAATGTACAACTGCTGCCGGAAAGTATCGCTCAGCGTCCGCTGGTTTTGCCCGCCACTGCCGGGCTGAAATGCCCTGTTGGACCGTACCCACATCATGGGCAACATTTCGCCCATATGGCCGATAATGATTTTTAATTGCGGATAGGCATCAAACACGCCGGCTGCCAAAAGGCGCAATACATGAATTGCAGTTTCAGAATGCCAGCCCCAGCCCCAGCAGGCAATTGCATCAAAAGAACCGGTACGATTACCCACATTGCTGTAATAAGCCTCCATCACCGGCTGAGGCGGAATACCGGGATGAATATAAATGGGAACGCCTAATTTTTCGGCTTTCTCAAAAACAGGGGCAAACTTAGGCGCATCCAAAAATTCGCCGTTGGTAAGGCCCCTGATCATGGCGCCGCGAAAGCCGTAGGTTTTCACCGTACGTTCCAGTTCATCGGCTGCCGCCGCCGGGGCGGTCATCGGGAGGTGTGCAAACGCAGCAAACCGATCAGGATAGTCTTTGATTTTCCCGGCTAATAGATCATTATATTTTGCAGCAAACTCAGGTGCCTGCTGACTGCCGAGCAGATTTACATCTGTATTTTCAACTGATAAAACCTGCATAGTTATGCCCGACTCATTCATTGAATTCAGGCGTTCACCTGAAATATCTGCCAGCTTCGGCATCATTTGAACTGCAGGAGCCGACGGCTGCTTGCTGCTCAGTACTTCGGCCGGAAGATGCTGATTCATCTCCGGAAAGGAAACATGTTCTTCTAAAGTTACAATTCTCATTTTGATAGATTTGAATAGGTGCAAAGGAAAGACAGTAAAAGGGTATTAACAAAATCATCTATTCATAATAAACCAGTTTCGGGCTGCTGCAGCTCAGCTAAGTAGACAGTGATTTCCATAATGCTTAATCAATAATTAAAAACAATTAACTTGGATACAACTGTTTTAAACATAAACATCTATGAGTATAACCGACGCAAACAGTTGCCCAGTACCCAATGGTATATTATTAGTAGTAGGCGGACACGAAAATAAAGGCGAAGCTTTCGAGAAGAGCATGCAGGAAGGTGAGCGTACACTGGAAATATTGCGTACGCTGGTTGAACTTACCGGCAAAAAAGAACCTGTTATCGAAATCATTACTTCAGCGAGTGTTGAAGGTGATGAATCTTTTCAGGATTACCAAAAAGCTTTCACTGAACTTAAAATCTCACAGATTGGACATATTCATCATGACAAACGCCGCGATGCAATTGATTGTTGTGAAGAAGACCGGATTAAGCAAGCAGACGCTGTATATTTCGCAGGCGGCGATCAGCTAAAACTTACCTCGGTGTACGGAGGAACAAAGTTTCTGTTTGAACTGAAACAACGTTACATTCACGACAAACTGGTAATTGGGGGTACCAGTGCCGGTGCCATGGCGATGTCGACACCTATGATTTACGCGGGCGGTAAAGATGTACAACAAATTGCCGGCGAAATAAAAATCACTACCGGACTTGAATTTTTGAAAGATGTTTGCGTGGACACCCACTTTGTAGACAGGAGCCGGTTTGTAAGAATGGCCCAGGTAATTGCTACCAATCCCACCTGCATTGGTATAGGTATAGAAGAAGACACTGCCTTAATTATAAAAAACGGTATAGAGACGGAAGTGATTGGCAGCGGCATAGCTATTGTGATAGAAGGCTTTAATATCACCGATTCTAACATCCTGAATTCCGACACCCGTAAGCGCATTTATATCCACGATTTGAATGTTAAGTTACTGTCAGAAGGCAGCCGGTACATTATCCCCCGTAACAATCCTCCGCATATTTAGAACCGTATTTGGTTATTTTTATGGCATTGACAATCCGCTTACCGCAGATCATAGAATTGCCTGATTATTTTTTGTGTCAATCTGACCAGCAAATCATATTCACCTGCAGTGCTTTACCAACAATTAAATAATTTCACCCATAAACAAATATGCAAGTATTTATGCGTACCTTGCAGACTTAGTAAAAAAAGTAAAATGCAAAAAGAAGGAACAGTAAAGTTTTTCAATACCGAAAAAGGTTTTGGATTCATTTCTCAGAGTGATAACAGAAGCGATGTTTTTGTACACTCAACTGGCCTCATTGACCCTATTCGTGAAAATGATCAGGTAGTATTCGATGTGGAAGAAGGCAGAAAGGGCCTGAACGCAATAAATGTAAAATTAGCCTAACTCACTATAATTTATTGTAAAGCATTCCCCTGCAATGGGGAATGCTTTTTTATTATTTAATAATTGCCGTTTTTAATATATTCGATAACACTTTAACCCCTCCTGTAGTTGCAGGATAATTTTAACCGTTTAAATAATCTATGGGTAAATCATCAGAAACATTTAGTAAAAAAGAAAAAGAAAAAAAACGCTCTAAAAAGCAACAGGAAAAACGCGAACGTGCCGAAGAGCGTAAAGCCAATTCAGACAAAGGCAAATCATTAGACGAAATGATGGCGTATGTTGACCACAACGGCAACATTACCTCCACTCCGCCTGATCCTACCAAGAAAGTAAAAATCGCATCAGAAGACATTCAGCTTGGCGTTCCTAAACATGAGGAATCTCCTGAGGATTTGATAAGAACAGGCACAGTTACCTTTTTTAACGAAGGTAAAGGCTATGGCTTTATACGTGATTTGCAAACGCAGGAAAGCATTTTTGTGCACATCAACGGTATTGTAGAACAGGTGAAAGAAAAGGACAAAGTTACTTTCGAGGTGGAAAAAGGTCCGAAAGGACTGAACGCCGTTAAGGTAAAAAAAGCGCCTAAGTGAACATCGTGTACCGTTTAGGCACCGAGGTCTGACCCTTTTTGGGGCCTGACAGGATGCTAAGGCCTATACAAACGCCCTTTGCACTTAAATACTATTTATTTCGACTTCACCGGCTTAGCTGAAAATGTATACATGATATAGCCTTTGCTATTTCGTGGCATTCGAGGTTCCGGTTATAAAAAAAGCCGCTTACATCAGTTGATGTAAGCGGCTTTTTGTTGTACCTGAAAAGCACATCAACCGGTTAAGCAGTGCGCAGGATTAACCCATGATATAAAAACACAAATAGTTAAACCAGTTGTACTAACTTACTCAAAGAGCTTATGAAGAAACAAGGACTGATGATCGATATGGACGGCGTGATCTACCGGGAAGATGAATTGATTGCAGGCGCCGACCAGTTTGTGAAACAATTGTTGGAAAAGGACATACAGTTCACCTTTCTTTCAAATAACAGCCAGCGTAGCCGGGGAGAGGCAGTAGAGAAACTGGCTAAATTTGGAATCAAAGTAACCGAAGAGCACATTTATACCAGTGCCATGGCAACCGCTACTTTCCTTGAGGAACAGTATCCCGCTTGCAGCGCTTATGTGTTAGGAGAAGGCGGTTTGCTTAAGAGTTTGGAACATGCAGGGATCAGGCTGGTGGACTCTGACCCCGATTTCGTTATTTTAGGAGAAGGACACGAGTTTACCTTACCCATGGTGCATAAGGCCGTGGATATGATACTGGCAGGGGCCAAATTTATGGCCACCAACCGTGACCCATCGCCCCGGAAAGCCGGCTGGAACAACCTGGGCATTGCAGCCACGGCGGCCATGATTGAAGAAGCCACAGGCAGGGAAGCCTTTGTAATCGGCAAACCCAGCCCGGTAATGATGCGCTCGGCAAGCGCTTACATGGGACTGGAGCCGGAAGAGACCACCGTAGTTGGTGATACCATGGAAACAGACATCAAGGGCGGCATGTACATGGGCTTTAAAACGATTTTGGTGCTGTCCGGGATGGCTAACAAAGAAGACCTGAACACCTACGCCTTCAAACCCAGCCTCATAGTAGAGTCCGTCGACCAGATTAAATTTCCTTTGGATTGGTGGAAAAGTAAGTAGTCGTAAATCCCAAATTTGACAGCAGTCCAAACATTCGTGGAAAACAATTGAAAATAGGTAACTGAGCAAAACGTCAGCACAACCATCAATAAAAAAGCCCCTTTTCATGTATGAAGAGGGGCTTTTTCGTGCTCCCGAAGGGATTCGAACCCCTATCGATGGTACCGGAAACCATAATTCTATCCGTTGAACTACGGGAGCAGTAAGCGCAAAGATATAATTTAGTAGTAAGTATTAAGTAGCAAGTAGCAAGATATTATTCAATCCCAATTAAAATCTTGCTACTTGATACCTACTACTTAATACTTCCACCTCGTTTAAACGTTAAACCTGAAGTGCATAATATCGCCGTCCTGCACAAGGTAGGTTTTACCTTCCACGCCCAGTTTGCCGGCTTCCTTTATGGCGGCTTCTGAACCGAACTTTATAAAGTCGTCATATTTGATGACTTCGGCTCGGATAAAGCCTTTCTCAAAGTCAGAGTGGATAACACCGGCCGCCTGCGGAGCAGTAAAGCCCTGAGTAATGGTCCAGGCGCGTACTTCCTGTACCCCTGCTGTAAAGTAGGTCGCCAGGTTCAGCAGCTTATAAGCAGCCTTAATCAGCTTATT
>CAXTCH010000003.1:0-29279 GCA_964241945.1 uncultured Mucilaginibacter sp. | reverse complement strand
CCCGTTTTTTAATGGCTTCTGCCTTGATGCTCCTATGGGCGGGCGCTGCCCTTGCAGCACCCGCTCCCCATCCGGACACGGTGAAAACCGGCATTTATATTACCAGCGTACATAACATCAATTTTAAGGACAACGAGTATACCATTGACCTGTGGCTGTGGCTCAAGTACAAAAACAAGGATTTTGATTTTGTGCAGAATCTCGAAGTGCCGCAGGCTAAATCGGTCAGTAAATCATTTTCTACTATCGACTCGAGCAATCACCGCATATTTTTGCTCATGAAGCTGCAGTGCGTGATGAAGGATTCATGGGCCATCAATAATTTTCCTTTCGATGAGCAGAAGCTGCGCTTTTCTATTGAAAATTCGCAGTTTGATTCGCACGCCCTAATCTTTGTGCCTGATACGCTGGGCAAGCACTTTGACCCGCGCTTTACCCTGCGTGGCTGGCAGATTGACAGCCTGAAAATCAGTCATGGCATTAAAGTGTACGAAACCGGCTTTGGCGATGAAACCTTAAAGAAGCCGCGTACCGAGTACAGCAACTTTAAAGTTTCCATGCAGATTGACCGCAGTGCCTTCGGCTTATTCTGGAAGCTCTTTATCGGCATGTATACCGCTTTTTTGATTGCCTACATGTGCTTTTACATCCATTCAGACAGTATCGATTCGCGCTTTGGGCTCACGGTAGGCGCTTTATTTGCTGTCATTGGCAACAAATACATTGTGGACGGCTCGTTGCCGGAGTCGACAACTTTTACGTTGGTGGATGCCTTACACGGTATTACCCTGTTTTCTATCCTGATTATTATTGCCTGTAATACCTATTCTTTACGTTTGCTGAAACGTACAAAGCAGGAGCAGGCCCGCCGGTTTGATTTTATCTGCGCACAATCTATATTAGTGCTGTACGTAATTATCAATGCCTTTCTCATCATTAATGCCGTAAGCGGCAATTAAGTTTAACCGGCTACTACTGTATAATTTTTTACCTTACACCTATGCCATTTACGGAACAGTTCCCTATCCTGAAAACCTGTACTTATCTTAATACAGCTTTTTCGGGGCTTTTACCCAAATCGTCTCTCGACTGGCGGCGCCAGCATGATGAGGCTTTTTTTGAAACAGGCAGTGAATTCCGGTTGGCTAAGGACGACTTATTGCAAGCTACCAGAAGCAGTATCGCCCGTTTTTTTCATGGTGCTGCTGATTTGGTTTACCTGACGCCCAACTTTTCCTTCGGTTTCAATACCCTGTTAGAGGGCCTGGCAAAACCACAACGTTTTTTATTACTGGAAGAAGATTACCCATCCATCAATCAGGCGGTAAAAATGCGGGGGCATATTTGCTATGAGGTAAAGTTAGATGAGCACCTGGAGCAAAACCTGCTGCAGGGTATCGAACAGTTTAAACCTACCGTATTGGCGTTCAGCGTTGTGCAATACATCAGCGGTATAAAAACGGATTTAAACTTCATTAAAGAAATTAAAAACCGTTACCCCGATTTGCTCATCATAGCGGACGGCACCCAGTACTGCGGAACAGCGGCGTTCAGCTTTGAGCAGTCGGGCCTGGATGTACTGATGGGCAGCGGCTATAAATGGCTGCTGAGCGGCTACGGGAATGGTTTTGTGATGTTAAAGGAACCGGTAATCACACAATTATATAACGCGGGAAAAAGCCAGGATTTATCGATTTACTTTGAACCGGGTCATTTAGATACACTGGCGTTAGGCAGCTTAAACCAAGGCATCTTGTTATTGGAGCAAACGGGTATCAGCACCATTGAAGGCCATATTCGCCAATTAAGCGGGCAGGCCAAAGCTGCATTTACCGAGCGCGGCTTACTAACCGCTGCTGTAATTGCACATGCCGACCATTCCTCAATTTTTAACTTACAGCTTCCTGTTTCCCGGTATGATGAATTGCAAGCTGCAGGCATCAGATGTGCAGTGAGAGGAACCGGCATCCGCGTGTCTTTCCATTATTTTAACACCGGGCACGATTTGCAGCGCCTGCTACAGGTAATTGACGATTATAGCTGTGAGTAATGAAATCCTTTATTAACTTCACCGTTAAATTTACGGCATGTTATCTTCAGCTCTCGCTCCTTTATTAGGATTCATCGGACTTACCCTATTCAGCGCCTGCGGTCAAAAAACACCCGGCGAGACCATTTCTAAAGAAAGCGCGGTTAAAGCGCCGCCTGCACCCACAGTAGTAAAACCGGCAGCCGGCCCGTATCAGCCGAATGAACTGGGGCGCATCATGGTGCTGGAATACCATTTGATTGCTTCTCCTGAGGGCACTTATAAACGCACGCCCGAAAATCTGCGCGGCGATCTGGAAGATTTGTACCGGCATAATTATTACCCGGTACGTTTGAGTGATGTAGTCAACGGCACCATTAATATCCCGGCAGGCAAATCGCCTTTTGTGCTTACGTTTGATGATTCGAGCCAGGGGCAGTTCCGGTATCTGGTAAAAAATGGCCAGCTGGTTATCGACCCCGACTGCGCGGTAGGTATTATGGAAGAATTCAAACACAAATACCATGATTTTCCGGTAACAGCCACATTTTACCTGTTGCCGGCCATCAAGAAAGGCTTACGCCTTTTCGGGCAGGAAGAATACATTGACCAGAAACTGAAATGGCTGGTAAAAAACAATTACGACCTGGGCAGCCATACCTACTATCACCAAAATTTATCGAGGGCGGATGATGCCCACGTGCAGATGCAACTGGCTATGGCCATACAAGCCATTGAAGGCTATGTACCCGGCTATAAAGTAACCAGTATGGCTTTACCCCAGGGCTTTCATGCCAAAAACCGGGCGCTGGAAGTAAGCGGTCAGTACAATGGCTTCACTTACCGGCACCAGTCTGTCATGCTGGCCTTTTACAAGCCTTCGGTATCACCATATGATGTAAAGTTTAACCCTTACGCTATTGAGCGTGTTATGGGCGAAGACTCGCCCGTAGGTCCGCATGCCTTAATCAAGCACAACATCAAGCACCCGCTGGACAACTATGTAAGTGACGGCGACCCTAAAACCATCACACTTCCGCAGCAACTGAAAGATCACCTTAAACCAGGGCTGGCTCAAAAGTATCACATTGTATATGTGGAGGAAGCGGCAACTCATAAATAGGCTGCCGGCTGACCGGAAGATTTATAGCTCGACCACAATTTTTCCCTTAGCCTGGTTGCTTTCCATGTACTGATGCGCTTCGGCGACCTGGTCTAACCGGAACACTTTATCAACGCTCAGGTTGATTTCGCCTTTGGCCACCGCATCTATAAAATCCTGCAGCAGTTCTTTGTTTAAGTTGCCGGCGTCTCCCATGTACACCGTAAGCCGCCCCAGTGACGGGATGTCACCCATGGGCGTAAATTCTTTCAGAGTCCATTCGCCGCCCAGTATGCCGGTCATGCAAACTACCCCTTTGGGCTTAATGCACTGCAGCGAATCTTTGAGGGTGGCAATGCCAATCAGCTCCAGTACTTTTTCCACGCCTTCGGGAAACTGTGCTTTAAGCTTGGCTTGAATGTTACCGTCATCAATCAATACCACATCTGCGCCGTTTTCTTTTAAATGCACTTCCTTATCGGCATTACGGGTGGTCGATACAACCTTTAACCCATAGTGCCGGGCCAGCTGGCAGGCCAGCATGCCGATAGATGAAGTACCGCCGCGAATCAGCAGGGTTTCTCCCTTCCTTACTTCCAGTGCTTCATTTAGTGAGCCGGATACGGTTTGAAACATTTCGGGGATAGCACCCAGCACATGCCAGGGCAGTTCGCTTTTAAAAGGAAATACAATGGATAAAGGCACCAGAGTATACTCCGCATAACCACCGTCAAATTGCCGTCCCATTTCGCCCATAATGGCGGCTACTTTTTGCCCGGGCTGGTAAGTGCCCGACAGGTCTTCCTCCACCACGCCCACACATTCAATTCCCTGGATGCGCGGAAACTGAACACCCGGCGAATGCCCTTGCCGGGTAAAAATTTCTGAACGGTTTAAGCCAAAAGCTTTAATGCGGATGAGCACCCAACCTTCCCGAACTTTAGGTTGCGGTACGTCTTGTACTTGAATAACCCCCGGTTCGCCCGGCTTTGTAGTTACTGCTGCCTTCATGTGTAAAAAATAGAGGTACGAAATTATATTTCTGCAATAAACCACTTTGTTTAGAGTTAGTTTACTGAAACAAATCAATTGAATAATTTAATAACCTGAATAAAAACTTAAAAGCCTTCAGGTTAAATAGACTTTCAACAAAATTCAGGTGTATTTATCGGCCAAAATGACGTCCGAAAAATATTAAACCCCTGCAATAAAAACTGTTTAAAAACAATAAAATCAATTTCCAAAAATCAATAGTATTATCACTTTAAGTTTAAACCTTTTCTGCTTTTTGCAGTCATATTTACGCTTTTGCATTACATATCGGCCTTACAGCGCTTTCAAGGCCATTTGTATGCATGATTTACTCAAAAGCAAGTAGCTGTAACAAGTCAGTTACAGTTGTAACCAGTAGTTAAACACCATCGTAAAAAAGGTATCATTTACCCTTAGAAAAAGTATTATGTCTGAATTGAGCAAATATCAGCGATCAAAACAGCGCGTTCTGGAAATGATCGAGCAACTTAAGCAAAACAGCTGGCTGGCCAACCTCAGAGGCAACCGCACCCAGGCTGCTAACATTGAAAAAGATTTAGAGGAGCTAAGCAAAGCAGTAACAGTAATTGACCACCGCATGAACGAGCTGCAGCGCGAGGACCAACAAAAAGCGGCCTGAGTGCTGCACTTATATAGTAAAATTTGCACTAACACCTGCGGGCGATTTATAAAGCTTAGCTAACGATCAGCCCGCAGGCTGTTAAAAAAACGTCCTCAAACTATACCGCCGGAAACTTAATTCTGATGATTAACTTAATCCTCCCCGGCATTTTGGTCTGTTTCACAGGCTAATTCATTAGGTTGCAATCGCCCTCTGGCTTCTTATCGGCTTTTAATGGTGTAAGCAACAACTGCATGTTGCCATGTTGCATTATCTCCTGTTTAATACATAGAGTAGATGAGTCTCTGTTTAACTGTTGGTAAGTCTGTCTTTTTAGCAAAACTTGTTTGTTTTTAATTGTTACTTAATGTTAGCAGCTAATTAATTCAACCTTAACAACAATTATTAACCTGGCAGAAAGCAGCGCTAAACGCTATATTAAACTTATGACACAAGACTACCTACTGAACAGATATATTGAAGCACAAGAAACAGATTACGATATTGCCCTGAGTGAAATAAAGGATGGCCGCAAGCGCAGTCACTGGATGTGGTACATCTTTCCGCAAATACAGGGCTTAGGGTTTAGTTCCACCTCGAAGTATTATGGTATAAAGAGTTTGCAGGAAGCCGAAGCGTATTTAAAACATCCCGTGTTAAGCGCCCGTCTCATTAGTATTTGCAAAGCGCTGCTTGCACTCAAAAGCAATAGCGCCAGCCAGATATTTGGCAGCCCCGACGATTTAAAGCTGAAGTCATCCATGACGCTGTTTGCCGCTGTACCCGATGCTAACCCCGTTTTTCAACAGGTACTGGATAAATTTTACCGGGGCGCCAAGGATCAGCAAACGTTGCGACTTATTGAAAAGTAACAGCGAAGCGTATAATTATAGTTCATCAATCAGCACGAGCAGATCCTGGTGAAAGGTGTCGCGCTTAAATGAGTTGCCGGCAAAGTAGACTACGTTTACGTATTCATTACTTTCAACCAATTGGCCGGTGGCATCTTCATTAAGTACATAACCTTCAACTGTGAGCCTCGGGCTGTCGGACAACAGCGCTACGATATCGCCAAAGCGAAATTTTTTCTCCATAATTATGAATTAATTATGGTAAATATACAGGTTTATTCTGTAAGGTCTTTCAGGCTGGGGACTGACTGTACACTTTGCGAGTTATCAACGATGTCTTTAATCACCGCATCCAATTCTCCGGCCGATATGCTTAGAAATTCAATCAGGTTAGGATCAGTTTTGGGGCTGGTATCGTGAGTGATTAGTTCAATAATACCTAAAATACGGCTTAGCGGAGCTCTTACAATATGTGATTGCATATAGGCAATCTCGCGCAGTTTGGCATTCTGCTTTTCAATGGCCTGTAAGTGGGTAATTTGCGTGGTGATATCGCGAACTATAGCCAATGAAGCTTCTCTTCCTTTAAACAGGATGGTACTGCGCCGTACGTCAACATCCATTTCCTGACCGTCTTTACGGCTATGCTGGGTAAATTGCTGCAGATAATTGGCAGGCTGCGAACTGATACCCGGCATATCAAAAGGTTCATGCGCTGTTTGCTCCGGCCCGATATCCGTAACACTCATATTCAAAAACTCCTGTTCCGAATAACCGTATTTATGGATAGCGGCCTGATTGACTTGCAGAAATTTTGAAGTTTCCCGGTCAAAAATCCACATGGGCGACGGATTCAGGAAAAACAGGCTCCGGTAATGGCCTTCCGATTCGCTCAGCAGTTCATTACGCTCTATTCGTTCTTCCATCTCTAACTGCAGTTCCTGCAACAGCCGGGTTTCTTTAATTAATGCGCCTTCCAATCCGGCAATTACATTACGTATCTGTATAGCTGCTACAATATTTAAAAATACAAAAGTTAAAGAGTAGCCTATCCAAAAACTCGCCTTATATCGGTGAACCACCGGAATATCAAACCACTTGAATTCAATAATTAACGCAAAAACCATTAGAATAAGGAAGTTGCAGATGACAGAGCTGTAAATAATTTTGTCAGAAAACAGCAGTGAAGTACATACACAGGTGGTGAGTAAAATAATGGCGCCGACACCAAAATCGCCCAGGCGGACCATTAACAGTATGGCAAGCAGGTAAAGCACCAATATAGCGCCTGTTTTTTTATGCTGAACTTTTAACTTTTTATTGAATACTACCACCATAATGGCAATCAAAGCCAATACCAGTACCACCGGCACTACCAAATGACCGCCATCCATTGTGATAATTACCCCTGGAATAATTGCGAACAAACTGATGGGCACACAGTATAAGATGCAGTGCGCAAAAAGCTTTTCGCGCCAATAGGCTATGTCATTAAGGCCGTAAGTTTCGTTACTGTACATCACCATTTCAACAAACAAACGGTAGCGTTCCCACAGGTGCTTACAAGGGTACAGTGTAAACTGGTATAACTTTTTCAATGCTAAAGAAGTAGGGTGACAGGTTGTGTTTTGTATAAGTTAACCACTAATTTAAATCCGGGCAGGAGAAAATTGCTTGTTACTAAAGCGTTTTTAAGTATTTATCAATTCATAGTTCCTAACCATTCATCCTTTTACTGTACTTTTAATGGCTTTGTTTCATTGCTTATTCACCTTTTTCGTTACTTTATCCTCCGGTTATATCTTTTGAATTCTATGAGAACCTTCCTTATTTCGGTATTTATACTATCATCCTCCGCCGTTGGCCTGTGCCAGAATGTTTACAAAAAAGTAGTAAAAAACGGCGTAGCCAATATTGTATTGGCAGAGTATAATCCGGCTAAACTTAATTATGATTATACTAACTGCCAGCTCACCGCTAAAACAGGGGAGTGGGCAAAAGCCGGTACTCAAACCCTGTTACCGGTTACCGTAACTATAACCAACAATGCCGACGACACCCTGCGTTACAGCTGGGATTCGGATTGCTGGCGGCGGCGCTTTTGGGTAGACAATAAAAATGTAGCTGTAGAAGGAGCCGACATGCCGTGCGTAAAAAATATCCCTTACACAGAAACCATTTTACCGCATCAAAGCAAGAATATAGATTTAAGGCTGCTTAGTAAAACCGACGCGGTGCCCTTGCATGAACCGTGCAAAGTTTATCTGTATTTACTGCTGCAGCGTAATAAGGAACTGGAGGGTTTGGGTATTGTAGAGGGACTGACCCGGAAAAATGTAATGAGTAAATATGAGCGGGATGTAAAAAGCAGAACACATATCATAGCTTCTGATAAAATGGAGCTTTGATAGAAAATTGACCTAACAAGGCTTCATTGCTTTACATAAATGCGCCGTGTATAAATATCAAACCCTGTATCACATCAGGTGCTGTGTATCTTGTGATAACATCTTCACTTCCATGATATATAAACAAGAAAGGTGTAGCTGAATAACTACACCTTTCTTGTTTATATAAAACTGTTTATTCTATTTAAAAGCAGCTATGCCGGCCGAAGCTACCTCATGGTCCTGATCTACCGAACCGCCGGATACACCAATAGCGCCTACAATCTGGCCGGTACTGTCTTTTATAGGAATACCACCCGGAAAGGATATTAAGCCTCCGTTAGATACTTCAATGTTGTACAGCGGACCGCCGGGTTGCGACAACTTACCGATCGCGCCTGATTCCATATCAAAAAAGCGAGCGGTTTTTGCTTTTTTAATTGCAATATCTACCGAACCCAGCCAGGCATTGTCCATACGGTGAAACGCTTTCAGGTTAGCGCCTTCATCTACAATGGCAATGTTCATGGGTACGCCTATTTCTTTAGCTTTTTGTTTGGCCGCTACTGATAAGGCTTCAGCTTGTTCTAATGTAATGTTCATAATGGTTGCAGTTTTGTCTATGTAATTACAACTTTAGCTTAAAGGTGTTTTACCTGCATTATTTTATATTTTATTTACCACCTTTTCAATAGCCAGAGTGCCATCGGCCATCGGTACGGTTAGCCTGCCCCCTGCCATTGATTTGATTAAAAATTTGAAGTAAAAGGTGTTAACTCATCTTTATTTGAATGATGAGTAGCCGCTAAGCCGCTTATAAAACAAAACTGCAGAACTTACCAACCCGAGTGCTTACGCTAAGTTGATAGTCCTGCAGTTTGATAACAGCTGGTAATACTTATACCAGCCTCTCATTCTTTAGTTAGTATACTTGTTTATCACGACTGGCGCCTGAGCCGTAATTAAAGTTAACTATTACTTTGTCTCCCCGGTTGCTCATATTAACACTGGTGCCATTGTAATTAAATCCGGCTACGGTATTTAAATTATTGGTAAAATTCAGCGGGTATGCATTATTATAATAGTCATAACCACCTGCTCTTAATATCACCCCTTTGGCATTAGGCACCAAATTACCCGAAGCATCCCTTCTTAAATGTACATAACCGCTGCCACCTTCAGTTGAGGTATAGGAAACAAGTCTTCCTCCGGCATCAGTTTTTGCCATCAGCAGTGGCGCTGTTTGTATAATGTTGCCCGCAACGTCTACCATATCTACATTAATCTGACTGTTCGGGTCAAAATTGTAAGTGCTGTAATCCACATAGTTTCCGTTGTTGGTATAATACCCGTTTACAAATAACTTTTCTACCTGGTATTTACCGTTTACAGCAGATACATAAGCGTAATTACTATTATAATAATAGTAAGAAGACGTATAACTGGGAACAATCAGCACATTTCCGCCTTTATCGGCTGCAAATCTGTAATAATAAGAGGTGGTTACACTCGGTACCGACGCTGAATAGTTACCTACATTAAAATAAGTTTTCAAATTGGCGATATGCGGTGCCACACTCGGAAATCCGGTAGCCGGATCATCAGAAGTTGCGTTTACAAATAATTTTTGGTTAGCAACAATCTGCGCGAAGCTAAGTGTATAGGCATTAGGCGCCACCGGAACCGAAATGGAATACGTACCATCTGCCTTGGTGTAGGTTGGAAAGGATACCGTATATGTGCCCGAAGTGTTACCCGGAATTGCGGTAGACGCAGTTACCAGTATATTAGCGCCTACTTTTTCGGCAGTGGTATTGGTTAAGTTGGTATCAATAGATAATGTACCGGAAATCTGATTACTTAAATCGGAGGTATTCCACAATCTTACCGGACCTGCACCTATGTTTTGCTGCAAAATTTCTGTTGCTGCGTAACCGGTTTTGCTGATGATAAAAGCGCTGGTTGGAAACAAATACAATGAAGTAAAGGTGGCTACCCCCTGTGCATCCGTAGTGGCCGATAAAACTTTCCCCTGAGAAGATACCATAACAGTAGCTCCGGCAATAGGCGCATTGCTAACTACATCAACCACGCCGATTGAATAATCCTGCTTTTGCGCATTTATTGATTTGGCCTGAGTGAGGCTGTCGTTTAATTTTAGCTGGTCAAGAGCTGCCTGATTCATTAATTGCTGCAAAGCGGTAGCTCCTTGCTGTTTTAAGGTTTCCAGCGCTATTTCATGCTGGTACTGTAAGTTAAGCAACTGCGTTTGCGCCGCAATGGCATCCTGCTCGCTAAACTCCTTTTTAGCACAGCCCGTAAGCATAACGGCCAGTGCCATTGCCATTAATTTAGTAAAGTTAGGTTTCATATATTTCAAATTCATATTAATTGCGATGTGATAACGGGGATAAATAGTTTACTTAAAAGATGCGATAAGGCCCAGGCGGGCAATAAATGAATTGCTCCGGATGTCGCTGCCGAACCCGGCCTTTTCCATATAGGAATAATTCTCGCGGGCCGGTGTCAAACCGTTCAGGTACCTGAAGTCAATCAGTAGTTTTAGTTTTGAGGTAAGCGGCAACAGGGCGTTGGCGCCGGCTACAAAGTTCAAGCGGTTTCTGTTAAACAAACTGGTAGCGCCTTGTGAATTATCAGCGGTAGCAATAATATCTTCGCCGGGCAGCAGGTTTCCTGTTTTTTGATAGCTCTCTGTTACATTGAAGTTGTAAGCGTAGCTTGCGCCCGCATACAAAGCAGGTTTCCAGCTTTGATGCAGGGCAAAAGTGTAATTCACCAATAGCGGAATTTCCAGACTGTTGAAGGTATAGGAACTGTTTTTTACGTTCTTGGTTTCGAAATTCTCCGGCAGACCATACCGGGTATCATCTTTAAAAGTAATTAGCTGTCCGCCCTGCTGCAATGAATTTACTTCCAGTTGCAGGCTAAACCCTTTATATACCCGGTAATTGGCCAGCAAGCCCGCACTGTAACCTGTATTATAACCTGTTTGCGGCTGATCTTTGGTAAAGCGATTTAAACTGAACCCTCCGGTAATACCTACGTTAAGTTTGCTTTTCAGCGAGTCGGTAAAAGAATGCGTACGGGTTTGCGCGGATGCAATGGCAGAGAAAAATAATGTTGTTATTAAAATGGCATAACAACGTCCCATCTTACGATGACTGCAACTTTCTGGAGTTGCCCTGATTATACTGAGCATTAAAATGTGATAAGCTTTAGATTTGAAAGCTCAAATATAAAATAAGATTTCAGGCTTAATCAGTCGAACTTAAACATGAATATGTAACAATAATATGACATACTTTTTAGTTAAAACCTTCGCCTACCAATTACGTAGAAAGCAACTTTAGTTTAATTGCTGCTTAAGGATTTTTATGTAGAATAAAGCTCCTTTATTTCCGGTTCGTCAAACTAAAGATGGAGAACGTTTGATATTAAAAGGGATATTCATAACCCGACCTGAGCTTTCAAAATCAGGCGGATTTTAAAAAAGCAATCAGTTTCTCCAAAGCCATTGCCCGGTGACTGATAGCATTTTTTTGCTCCAGGCTCATTTCGGCAAAAGTGATCTCATAACCTTCAGGCTGAAAAACAGGGTCATACCCAAATCCTTTAGCGCCGGAACGCTCTGTGCGTATCGTGCCTTCAATTGTCCCTTCAAAAAAATGTTCTTCTCCACCCCAAAGCAGCGAGATCACCGTTTTAAAGCGGGCCCTGCGGTTGGTTTGCCCTTGCAGCTTATGCAGCAGTTTATCCATGTTAGCCTCGCTATCGCCAGGCTCGCCGGCGTAGCGGGCCGAGTATACTCCCGGTTCACCATTCAATACGTCTACTTCCAGGCCGCTGTCATCTGCAAAGCAATTGAGCTGAAAACGGCTTGCCACATAATGACTTTTTAAAGAAGCATTTTCATGAAAGGTGGCACCGGTCTCCGGAATGTCTTCATTGCAATTCAAATCAATCAGACCTATAACTTCTATGGCTTCACCTGCCTTGGCGGCTACTTCCTGTAGCTTATGTGGGTTGTGGGTAGCAAATACCAGCTGATGAGGCTTCATTTAAAACTGTTTAATCTGGTTCCAAAACAATTTGGTGTTTTCTTTATGGCCCATCATTTCGCCAAAGCTGAAAGTGTACAGCACTTGAATATCGCCTGCCTGTTGCGGTTGGTTCAGCGTAACAAACGGCGCTTCACCGGGCAGTGCAGCCGTACCCAGTATAATTAGTTTTTTTGGCTTTAAATGTTCGGTAAGCGTTTCATAATTTACCGCCTGATGCGCTGCCATATTCAGGATACCTGCTTCGGCCGGGGTTAAACCGATACGCTTTAAAGTACTCTCCAGCGCAGCCAGGTGCGAAGGCTCTATGTGCTCATGTTCAGGGTAATGCGTAAGAATCAGGAACGCGTTTTTATAATCGCCCATGTACTTAAATGCAATTTCAGGCGTTTCTGGTGGAGTAACCTGCGGTTCGGGGCGGTGAAGATAAACCTCGCGGTCGGCGGACAGCAGGTACACGTCTTCTTGCAATAAATAACGTAGGTCGGCGAGGCGATGGGCGTTCATTTAACAAATTTTAACAAAAATAAATAAACGGTTACAGTTTGAACTGCCATATTCGTACAAAAATGCGGCGGCATAATTTAATGACATAATTATGCGGCCCGATTTAATAAAATTTGCGAAATTCGAGGCTTATTTGAACAGATAAGCGCTAAGTAATAAATTGTAGATGAGAAAGTTTGGGTTCACCCTATTATTAAGCTTAACAGCCCTGGTTAGTTTTGTACACGCTCAGGAGAAGAAAACACTGGATGAAATTGCCGCCGTGGTGGGCAGCAGCATTATCCTGAAATCGGATATTGATTTTAAATACGCGCAATATGTTGTACAGGGCGGCCGGCCTGACCTGAGCGTAAAATGCCAGATTGTTCAGCAATTACTTACACAAAAATTACTGGCCCAACAGGCGGTGATTGACTCTGTCAGCGTATCTGATGATGATGTGGACAACAACATTGATCGCCGTATGCGGTATATGATGCAGAATGCCGGCGGGCAAGAGCGGTTAGAGCAGTTTTTGGGCCGGTCTGTTATTCAATACAAGGATGAAATTCGTCCGGACATGAAGGAGCAGGCTGTGGCAGAAAAAATGCAGCATAAAATTACCGAGAAGGTAAACGTTACCCCTATGGAGGTAGATGCCTTTTATAAGACCATTCCTAAAGACAGCTTACCTTCGTACAATAAAGAAGTAGAAGTAGGGGTAATTTCTTTTAATCCCAAGCTGAATAAAGATGAAAAAGCGCCATATAGAGTTAAGGCTGATGAACTATTAAAACGTGTGAAAGCAGGCGAAGATTTTGGCAACCTGGCCCGTTTGTATTCACAGGATCCGGGTTCTGCCTCCAGCGGTGGTGATTTGGGCTTCTTTGACCGTACAATGATGGCGAAGGAATTTACAGCTAATGCTTTCCGTTTAAAAGCAGGCGAAATATCGCCGGTGTTTGAAACCGACTTTGGCTTCCACTTTTTGCAGGTGGTAGAGCGCCGCGGTGAGCAGGTGCATGCACGCCATATTTTGGTAATTCCGGCCATGACGCAGTCTGCCCTTGACCGCACGAAGTCTAAAGCAGATAGCATTTACGATTTGCTGACCAAAAACAAGCAGATTGACTTTTCGAGTGCTGCAGCTTATTATTCGGATGATAAAGACACCAAGTACAATGGCGGTATGATGCTGAATGAAAAGAACGTGGAAAGCCGTACTACCTTTATCCCTACCGATCAGCTTGACCCACAGATGGCGCTGACTTTGGATACCATGAAAGTTGGTGAAATTTCAAAGCCGCAATTGTATACCGATCAGCGCGGTAACAAAAGCTTTAAAATTTTATACCTGCGTACAGTAACTCCGGCACATAAGGCTACCCTGGCTCAGGACTTTCCGAAACTTAAGGATTTAGCGCAGAACGATAAAACTAATAAAGTGACCAGTGAATGGTTTGAAAAACGCAGAAAACAGACTTTTATCCGTATTGATCCGGCTTATACAGCCTGCGGTCAGTTAAAGGACTGGAACACGCCAGCGGGTTCATTAGTAACCGCACAAGCCGAAACCACTAAGGATAACACCGTAGTTACTGCAACACCTGCATCGGCCCCTAAACCGGCCGATAATGCCAAGCCATAAATAACGGAATGATTGCTTATCCGTCTGACGTGGCTGCAGCCGATGCGCTGCGCAAAACCTACCTCAATCTGCGCGCTGAAATAGGCAAGGTGATTGTAGGCCAGGAGGAGGTGGTAAAATCAGTATTGATCTCTATTTTCAGCAACGGGCATTGCCTGCTGGTGGGTGTGCCTGGACTTGCCAAAACGTTGCTGATACAAACCGTATCACAAGCGCTGGATTTGGGCTTCAACCGCATACAGTTTACGCCCGACCTAATGCCTTCGGATATTGCCGGCGCCGAAATACTGGGTGAAGACCGTAACTTTAAGTTCATTCCAGGCCCTGTATTTGCCAACATTGTACTGGCCGATGAGATTAACCGTACACCACCTAAAACACAGGCTGCCCTATTGGAAGCCATGCAGGAGAAAGCGGTAACCGCCGCCGGCGTTACCCGTAAGCTGCCTGCACCCTTCTTTGTACTGGCTACCCAAAATCCTATTGAGCAGGAAGGCACCTATCCCCTGCCCGAAGCGCAGCTGGACCGTTTTATGTTTAACGTTACCTTGGGTTACCCTACTTTTCAGGAAGAATTGCAGGTGGTTAAAGCAACCACCGGTACTGCTAAACCACAGGTAAATAAAATTATCAGTGCCGAAGAGATCATTTACTTTCAGCAACTGGTGCGGGATATTCCGATTACCGACCATGTGCTGGAATACGCGGTAAAGCTTGCTGTCAAAACCCGTCCGCAAGGCGAACTGGCCACTCCGCAGGTCAAGCATCTGTTAAGCTGGGGTGCCGGGCCACGGGCCTCACAATTTTTGGTGTTGGGCGCTAAGTGTCACGCGGTAATCAGCGGCAAATACTCACCGGATATTGAAGATGTGCAAGCCGTTGCCAAACCTATTTTAAGGCATCGTATTGTACGCAGCTACCATGCCGAGGCCGAAGGCTTATCCACCGATGATATTATAGAGCAACTATTTTAAATACCATTAAAAAGCCCCTGCTTAAATAAAGATAAGCAGGGGCTTTTTGTATATATACTATTTTAGAGCTTACTCGTTCTCAATAGCGGAGTACACTTCAAGCACTATATTCCATTTATGGTTGGCATCAACTTCCCAAATACGCACATAGTTATAGTTGCTTACTACTTCACCTTTACGGATGCGGGCCTTGCCATAGCTGTAGCCTAAATCACCGCTGCTGGAACGGCCGGTATTG
Organism: uncultured Mucilaginibacter sp.; assembly: GCA_964241945.1. GTDB lineage: Bacteria > Bacteroidota > Bacteroidia > Sphingobacteriales > Sphingobacteriaceae > Mucilaginibacter. Next base: position 13,831 of record CAXTCH010000003.1, on the reverse strand, counting down.
GTGAGTTCGGCACTGATGGAAATCCCCTCATTGTCCAAGAATTTCATCACCTTGTCGCGCCCGGTAACCGGCTCAAAACCCGGAAAGTAAAAACGGCCTTCGGCGCGGAAAAACTCTTTAGAAGTAGCCAGGGCAGAAAGGCTCAGCGTAGCATCAAATTGTTTATCTGTAAAAGTGATAATTTGCTTTCCGTTAAACGGGTCTTTGCTGGGGCCGGTTGCTTTGGTGGAGTCGGGCTGCTTAAAATCCGCTAATTCCTCCTGTTCCGGTTCGGGGTGCTGTATGCCTACATTGAGCAGCAGCTTCATTCTGTTCGATGCGGCATCCATACGCCATATTGAAACATAATCGCCAAATACCTTATCGTCTTCGCTTTTTCCTTTCTGGTACACATAGGGGCCGGCAGTAAACCCTAAATCACCATTGGCAGAAATACGGGCAAATTTGGGTGTGGAAGTAAGCGTACCGGGTTGCTTATCAATAGTTGAATAAAATTCAGTGATTTTAACTGCATCGGGTTTAAACACAATACCCTCAGGGTCAGCTGCCGCTAAAAAGCCGTCTTTGATGCCTTTACGGGCTACCAGTTTGCCAAAACCGTCTTCCGCGTTAATTACAGTTTGAACATCAGCCGGTTTATTTTTAAGGGCCTGAGCCATAGAAACTCCGCAATAAGATGCGAGAACACACACAGCTATTGCTGCCTTTTTAATATTCATAGTTTAACAGATGTTGTGATAACGTGCACAAAAACCCAGTTGAATCTACAGTCGCTGAGTAACCGACGGCTTTATTATAAACTTTAACCGGGCAAAAATATTATAAATATTCACTTGGAAAGCATTCTTTTAACGTAATTTAACAACTAAGAAAGTTTGTTATCTCAAGTATACGTAGCCTTACATCAAAAGCAACATTAGTGATACACCAATATGCACATATTGCTGCGTACAACAGCACTTTGTACAGACGGTTTGGCGATTCAAGGCAGTGTTAGCTGTTTTTGCTGCCGCCTTTATTATAAATGAACCGGCAGCTTTTGTAAATTTAAATATCAGGCCGCTTTTCAAACACCATCACATATGACCGCTACCAACCCGCCCCGACGCCATTACGGCTTTGATATATTACGTATTCTGGCCTGTTACATGGTTATCCAGATTCATACCGGGGAATTTTATTATATCGGCAACGGAGGCGCAGTTATCAATACGCCGAACTCACATATCGTAGGCTGGTATAATTCGCTGTTCCGCACCTGTGTCCCTTTATTCGTTATGTTATCAGGCTACTTTTTATTTCCGGTTACCGATACCCGTATTTTTTTCAAAAAGCGCATGAGCCGCGTAGCGGTGCCATTCATTATATGGTGTGTACTGTATGCGTTGTATTATTATTTTACAGGTTCGGCAGATTTTAAAACTACACTGATCAACATTGCCCATATCCCGGTTAATTATGGTGTCGAGATCGGGCATCTATGGTTCGTATATATGCTGCTGGGGCTCTACCTATTTGCTCCGCTCATTTCCGGCTGGGTAATCACCAGCAGCCGTAAAAACATGGAATTTTATTTACTGCTATGGGGTATCGCCTTGTCGCTGCCTTACATCCACATTATTTTCCCCGCCATTTGGGGCGAATGTTTTTGGAACCATACTCCTATGCTGTATTATTTTTCCGGCTTTTTAGGCTATGTAATTTTGGCCAATTATATTAAGCGGTTTCACCTGCAGCCCAAAGCCTGGAATTACAGCCTTGGGCTGATACTTCTTATAACAGGTTACGCCATCACTGCTTACGGCTTCCTCCACTTATTGCCTATTGAAAAGTACAACAGTACTCTGGAAATTACCTGGGGTTTTGAAACCATTAACGTAGCCATAATGACCGCGGGTTTGTTCTTTATGCTAAAAAACATCTCTATCCAAAATACTAACTCATTTGCAGTCAGGCTTTTTTCAGATGTATCAGCCAAAAGCTATGGTATTTATCTGGCTCATATCATGATATTAAACGGAGTACATAATTGGATGGATAAATATTTTGAAAGCGCAGCTATAAAATTACCGCTTATTGCTTTAACTACTTTTATTATTACTTATGGTATTATTAAAATTCTGTCTTATTTGCCCAGGAGTAAATGGCTGGTGGGATAAATTTTGAGCTGTTTTTCGGGTCAGAATGCATAAACAGCTGCTACAAGTACTAAAAATTAAGGTTTTAGCTTAAATTTTGCCTGATTAAAGCAGCTTTTCATCAAAACTAACGCCTGTTTTACCTGTTCTCGATGTAAATTGCTTGTTACAGAGCTATGAACAGTTTCTATTAGTAAAACATCATCGGCCTATGTCACTACGAGAACTTGAGCGCCTGCAAGCTATTCACCGCTATTTAAATCTGCAAATTGATAAAGATACCGACCTGCAGGAAATTGTAGAATTGGTGGCAGAACTGCTTGCCTGCCCTGTGGCTATGATTACCTTTGCCGAAGAAGGATTGCAACGCATACCTTATAAAACCGGCGAAGATTTACAGCAGGATACCCATTTAAATATCTACTACCAGCATCTTGCTTTAAAAGAGGGTTTATTAATTGTTCCTGACATCAGACAGGATGAGCGCTTTGCAGCTTATCAGAATGTAGGTGGTGTGGAGCAGGCGTGTTTTTATGCCGGCGCTATATTAAAAACACACGACGGGCATGAACTGGGTAGTTTGTGCGTATTAGATACCAAGCCTAATGATCTTAACGCAGCACAGCAGCACCTGTTAAAGCTGATGGCAAAACGTGTGGTGCAGATTATTGAGTTTGAATACAGCATTAATTTACTGAAAAATCAGTTTTTGCAGGCCCGGGATGCCGAGATAAAGCTCCGCTCGGTGTTTGAAAGTTCTGACGTTTGCCATTTATTGCTGAATAAGGACTTAAATGTAATGGACTTTAACCGGCCTATGGCTGAGCTTTTTTGGCGGATGCACGAAGTTACCATGCGGACCGGCGTTAATATGGGGGATATGTTAACCGATGAACCAAGAGAAGACTTTTTGCAAAACTTTATGTCGGCAATAAATGGTAAGCCCATTCGCTACAAGCGCCAGGTCACTCACCGCAACGGTGAAAAAGTATGGTGGTATGTGAGTTTCCTGCCTTGCTATGATTTGGAAGGCAATGTGGTTTGCATTTCTTACAATGCTACTGATATTACTGAAAACACGGTTCATAAAGAACTGGTTTCGGTGCAAAATAAATCGCTCCGGCAAATTGCCTTTATACAGTCGCACGAACTACGCAAGCCGGTAGCTACCATTCTGGGTTTAATGGAGGTGATCGGGTTAACTTACCGGGAAGTACTTCCGGAAGAAATGAGAATGATGGAAGAAGCGACTACCGAACTGGATAATAAAATAAGGGAAATTGTGAAGTTGACGGTGTAAAATCCTTATTGTTTCTCCCCCCTGCGGTCAATAAACTTTACCGCCTTGCGCATCATTTCCGGAAACTGCATTTTATGAATTTCTTCAGCGCTTATATACCGGATATGCGGGCTCACCCGCAATCTGGCCTGCAAATAAGCACGAATACGGTGATCGCACTCTTCCGTAGTTTCGGCCGGAACCAGGTGCAACAGCACTTCATCCAAACCCACTTCGTTGGAATACACTTCTACCACATATTCTAAAATATCTTCACGCTCGTTCAGCAGGTCAAACAAGGCCGGCGGGTAAAGCGTGGTACCTTTAAATTTAATCATTTGCTTTTTACGCCCCATAATGGGCGAAAGCCGGAATCCACTGCGGCCACAGTGGCAGGGCTCGTCGAGATACTGGCAAATATCTCCTGTTTTATAACGCAGCAGCGGCATGCCTTCAATGCCTAAAGTAGTAATGGTAAGTTCGCCCGGTGTGTGAGCGGGTACAGGCTGCTCGTTATCGTCAAGCAGCTCGGCAATCACCAGGTCGGTCTGATAATGTCCTCCCTGCCCTAATCCGCATTCAGTAAAAGCAGTTTGCATTTCGGTAGAAGCATAGGTGGAATAGAGTTTAATGTCCCAGACCTCCGTGATCTTCGCACCCAGAATATTTAAAGAAAAATCTGTATTACGAATATTTTCGCCGATGCAGATCGCTTTCTTAACGGAGGTTTGATTGATGTCGATGCCGTTCTCTTTAGCATATTGAATTAACTTCAGGATGAAAGACGGCACCGCTACAATAGCTGTAGGCTGCAGCCGCTTAATAGTTTCCCACTGCAGGGCCGGCACACCGGGCCCCAGGCGAATAATGCCGGCTCCCATTTTACGTATACCTAAATAATAGGCAATACCTGCCATAAACTGACGGTCCAAGGTCAGCATTAGCTGGTAGGTATCATTTGCGCTTCCATCGGCACAGGTAAAGGAATGATATTCGTTAAGCGCCAGGCGGTTCAAGTCATTTTCGGTGAGCGCAATGGTAACCGGGCCACCCAGCGTACCCGAGGTAGAAGTGTATTCCACAATCTGACTATCAGGGACACATAAAAAATCCCGGTTACGCCGCTGCAGGTCCTCTTTGCTGGTGGTAGGCAGTTGGGTTAAATCCTCTAAGGTCCTTATGGAGTTTACGTCAATTTGATGCCGGGCAAAAAGGTCACGATAAAAAGTGGAATGCGCATTTAAGTAAGCCAGCAGCTGCTGCAATTGCTGCTCCTGCCGGACCTTTGTTGCCGGGGATAAATTATACGTATGGTCAGAAGTCAGCATCTTTTAGTTTTCTATAATTACGGTGGCTACAGCCATATCTTTTACATGGCTTAAGGATACCCATACCTGTGTTATATTCAAAGTTTGCAGCAAAACACGGGTGTCGCCCAAAAATTCCATCAAAGGCTTACCTGCTGCATCGTGCACAATTTCAATTTCATTAAAAGCAGTACCGCTAAGCCAGCCTGTACCCAATGCTTTAAAAAAAGCTTCCTTGGCGGCAAAGCGGGCCGCATAGTATTCATAGCTGTTATTTTGCCGCTCGCAATATTCAATTTCGCTTTCTGAAAACACTAACTCCCTGAAACCGTTCTCTTTTTTGATCTTGGTTGCCACGCGTTCAACTTCAATAATGTCAATGCCCAGCCCTGCAATCATGGTATATATGTTGTCATTTCAAATGTAACAAAAAACCATAAGCAGCGCCGCAGCAAAGCATTTACCGTATGACAGCTGCTTATTGTATTAGTTTAACTGTTTAAAACGATGTTTAAATATATTTTGTTATCCGCCTTTTTTGCAGGAACGCTGGAGTTATGCAGCGCACAGAAAACGGTTGGCCACCGTTATAAAGATTTGGTTTTTCCGGAAGTAACGGAGAGTAAAGACCTGAGCTATTCGGGCGATGGCATATCCGATAAGAACAAAAGTTATCTTTTTGATATCTACCAGCCTGCCGATGACAAGGCCGCCCACCGGCCTTTGATTATCTGGATGCATGGCGGCGGTTTCAAGTTTGGCTCGAAGAGCGACAAAGATGTAACACTTTGGGCACGCAGCTTTGCACAGCGCGGTTACGTGTGTGCCTCTATTAACTATACACTGCACAAAGGCAACTTCTCTTTTAAGTACGATGTCCTTAAAAAAGACAGTTACCGGGCAATAGATGATTTGAAATCGGCCATCGCTTACTTTAAGGTGAATGCTGCGCGTTATCACATTGATACCACAAAAATTATATTAGCAGGCAATTCTGCCGGGGGTATGATGGCTTTGCAGGCTGCTTACTGTAACCCCGGTGATTTGAAAAAGCTGGGACAAATTAATGATCCATCACTACAAGTAGAAGGCCGTGTAAAAGCGGCGGCAGTAATTAACTTTTGGGGCGCCCTGTTTGATATCAATTATTTAAATAATGCCCGTGTGCCTATTGTAAGCGTACATGGCAGCGAAGATGGCAACGTGCCGCTTACCGAAAAAAGCGATGAGCGCGGCGGCATTTATGGAAGTATGGCTATACACCAAAAAGCCGATGCCCTGCACATTCCCAACGATTTGAAAGTGTATCAGGGCTATGCACACCAGCTGCAAAAGCACTTCAATCCATTTTTTGCCAGCAAAGATACCCAGGAGCGCTGGGCAGAAGCCGGCCAATTTGCGGCCGACTTTTTATACAGCAAGGTGCTGGGTGCAAACCATAAGTAATATTGCGTAGTGCTATCTGCCTATAGTACTGGTATTACCGGGGATAGGCTGCACTTTTTTAATATCCTGTAAAGCTATCATCAGCTTTTCCCTGTCCTTTTCCTTTAACTCATTATAGGAAGCAGGCGTAGCTTTGCTGTAAAAATCAATAATGTGCTGCTTAAGCTGAGGCGAAAGGCAGGCAAAATTATCTTTCTGCAGGGCGATGACCAGGGCAGCATAAGTTTTATCGGTTAAATGATATTCGCCGATTGCTGTGCGATGACCGGTATCAAAGTCGATGTCGGGCAGTTGGGCAGGCTGCGTTTTCAGTATATCAAGTTCGCGGGTATAGTTAACTACGATAGCTTTAAAACTATCATCAAACAGTTTTTCACCTTTGGGTGTAGGGTCAACAAACTTGAGCGTTTTCAAGGGTCCTACCTTAGGCAGTACCGCCTCTATTTTAGCGATGATACGTGCCAGCAAACTGCCGGTGTGCTTGTGCCCTTTGCCATATTCCAGATTGTAAATCCGCCTTGTCATCCGGTATTTGAACAAGTTGGAGGTGGGCGTCAGATTAATTTCATGAATTTCATCTTTGTTCTTTCTGCTGGCGTTATGAATAAAACGCGGAAATACACTGCGGATATCCCACCTGAAGGTATTGATGCTTGAATTGATATCTTTAAAATAAACACTTACATCCTGTCCGTAAGTTTGCAGAAACACTTTTTGCAGCAAGGGCACCGCCATTTTAAATCCTATAAAATTATGGTAAGATTCGCTGGCGTAGTTACCCCTGCTTACCTGCAGCACATCATATGTAAATTCAACCTGGCTATGCGAGGTGTGATTATCGTCATACGTAACGGTATCACCAAACTCCTTGCGCAGTTTAGGAAACACAATAGGTACGGTTACGTTGGTTGCCAGTGAATGGCCATATTTATCAGCCACATAGTGTGATAAAGCGCCTAAGGCAAAAGCGTACTCATTTACAGTATGCGCTTCATTTAACAGGTTCATTACAAAATCACCGCTGCGCACATAATGAAGCAAATCCGTAAACATGCCGTTACCGCCGGGCATGTAACCCATATCAGCCATCAGGCAGCCGCCGTAGGCGTAAGCATGGGCCGTTTTGATATCAGGGCCGGCAAGATCGCCATATTTGGCAATCAACAGCGGTTTAATATTGGTATCCCAAACTGCATCAACCACAGCCTCGTGCGCCAAAATTGAAAATGCTTTTGCAGGTGAAGTAGTAAGTAAGGAGAGTAAAAAGGCAATCGGAAAAAAAAACTTAATAGCAGATAATTTCATATTCAATTGTAAAAGCAGGTAAGTGTTATAACACTCTCTTGCAGCATGTGTTTGACCTACCCTGCTAACGGACAATATAAAAGCCTGTCTGTCTTTAAAGCAAAACGGCTGCTTTGTGAATAAAGCAGCCGTTTTTTTATATCATAAAATATTATCGGGCTAATGAAAATTTATCTTTCCGGCCTACTTTTTCGGCTGTTAACAACCCTTTGCTTTTCAGCGTTGATAACACGCCTGATATTTGCTTGCTGATTTTCGGAGCATCTGACTTTGGCTCGTACTGGGCCATGGCTGCAGCTATTTCATCATTAAAGCCAGACCCAATCTCATTCAATGCAAAAGCAATTCTGGCATTGATGGTTAAATTATCCGAGTATTTTTCCGGCACTTCCAGCGGTTTGAATTCCTGTGCTGACTTCGCCTTTTTAGCAGGCGCAGCTTTTTTCTTTTGAGGAGCTGTAGTTTGCTCATCAGCGGTTAACGCTTCGTCTACAGCTTCAATTTTAGCCTTGCGGCCACGCTGGGTGGATGTGTCGCTGGTAAAAGCGCTTAACAATCCTTCAATCCTGCGGGCTTCGTTTTGATGAAACTTAATTTTCTCGCGCAGGTGACTAATGATGTCTTTTTCGGTTACGGTTGCCATAATAAAGTACATTAAATAGGCTTGAGATGGTACCCCCTTGCCTGATGCTTAATTAAAAAATTGAATAATGGTATACGAGTACAAGTATACTTAATTATTTGAATATCTGCTACATCGCTACATCCTGGTCCGACCGGGGGTCGTCGGGCAAGATTTCCATGTCGGGGTAACCAATATAATCGGCATACCACTGTATAGCGCTAATCATATCGAGCACATCATCAGCGCTCACATTAATCGTTTCAAAGGCGTACAGTTTCTTGTCAGCATAGGCATACAACTGCACCTCATCATTATCAGGAGCAAAGTTTTCTTCGGTAACACAATACACTTTTACTTTCAAGCTGGTATCGCGGGAATGGATAACATCCCTGCAAGGATCTTTCGGATCGGTAGCCAGTAAGTATACGTGATTTTCCATATTGATTAATTCAACAAACAATGCTTTATAAGGTTTAAGTATAAAGCAATATGCAGTTTCTTAACAGCTTACAATAAAAGTAATTTCAAGAAACATTACCTGCCAAACGCTTGTCTTTATAAATGAAAAAGACATGAAACTATGAGGCGTTTATTATATATATTTTTAATATCAGGTAGTGCAGGCCTGTTGCAGGCTTGCCACAACAGTGCACAAGGTAACCAAAACACTGATAAGCCCGTACCTTCACAGGCTCGTGAAACCACCAGTGTTTGGAGAGATACTAACGCTGTAGGTACCCGTACCGACAGGTAGGTGCCCTGTATTTTAGTGCTGTACCTTGCTGTTGTTTTTACCGGCCAGGTAAAAGGTGCCGCCAAGAAATAATAAAATTACACCTGTATATACAGGCCATTTAAACGATTTACTGCCACCGGCGGTAACCGTCATTGTTTTATTGTCTACCGGGCTGTCTTCTTTGTGGTAAAAGAAATTTCCGGCAATTACCAATATAAGGCCTGCAATCAGCAGACCTATGCTTGCTTTTCTCATAGTGCATGTAGTTTGTTAAAACAACACGTAGCAGGTTAATGAGTTTTAACGGATTGAAATAATGACTTAAACTACAATTGTGAAAACAATTAGCGGTGCAAATTCCACACTCCACAGTAAACATTTCCCCACAGGCATATATTTAGAGGTAAAAGTTAAGCCTGGTATGCTTAATATTTCAATATTAACTATTGGTACAGGTTTTGACTATATATTATTGCCCTCTCAAGGGCTGTTTTTCATAGGTAGATGTAGGGTCGGATAGCTGCGAGAGCCATTCCGACCTTTTTTTATTTACAGCGTTTTTTTGTTCAGCGCCTCCTGCCCGAACTTAATCAGTTTATTGGCGTTGATATAGCCCACCGTACCCGATACGGGGTTCCCATTTTCATCAAAAATAATTAGTGTAGGGATAGATTGAATACCTAAACGGCTGGCCATTTCCGGCCCGATGCCTTTTTCAATATCTATAGAAAGATTGACAAAGTGTTCATTGTAAAAGGCAGCTGCCTTATCGTTTTTAAAAGTAGTGGCTTTCATCATTTTACAGGGGCCGCACCAGGTAGCATAAGTATCCATAAAAATATACTTATGCTGCGCCCGCGCCTGCTTTACTGCCTCAGGCCACGAATTTTCGATAAACTCAATCTGGTTGCTGCGAGACGATGCCGGGTTGCTTTGCGCATAACTGAATTTGCCTGCAATTAAGCACAGCAGTAACAAGGTTGCAGCAAGCCCGCCACGGCGTAATAATAAATTTTTAATCATACTGAAAAATTAAATAGTTGGGATGTAAAAATAGCACCTACTGTTTAACGGGTAGGTGCTATTGCTGGTTATAACGCTAAAGCGCTTAACAATGATACATAAGCGCTGATTTATAAGTATACCGCGCCGGCTTACTTATGGGTGTCGCTGCTGCGGCGGTGGACCATGCTGCTGTTGCTGCACAGGCGGACGCTGCATTTGTGGCTGCTGGCGTTGCATCTGCTGTTGTTGTTGACGCTGCATTTGCTGCTGTTGCATCTGTTGCTGGCGTTGAGCCTGTTGCTGCTGTTGCATTTGCTGCTGACGCTGCTGCGCCTGTTGTTGTTGTTGTTGCATTTGCTGTTGCCTTTGCGCTTGCTGGGCCTGCTGTTGCTGTTGACGTTGCTGCATCATTTGCTGCTGGCGTTGCTGATTTTGCTGCTGCATCTGCTGTTGCCTTTGCGCTTGCATTTGCTGATTGCTTTGTTGCTGCATCTGCTGCTGTCTTGCTTGCTGTTGCTGTGCCTGTTGCTGCTGACGCTGTTGGTTTTGCTGTTGTTGGCGCTGCTGCATTTCTTGCTGGTGCTGCTGATTTTGCAAAGCCTGCTGGCGTTGCTGGGCCCGTTGCGCCTGCTGATCTTGCTGCTGCCGGCGCTGCTCGTTAAGTTGTTGGTTTTGCTGTACCTGCTGTTGATTTTGCTGCAGCTGCTGAGCTTGCTGATTGGGTTGTTGCCGGCGCTGCGCTTCCTGCTGCTGGCGTTGTTGGTTTTGCTGCGCCTGCTGCTGGTTCAACCGGTTGGCATCAGCCGGATTGGGCTGTTGCGGATTGCCGCGATTAAACCGGCCGCCACCGTTAGGATCATGATGCTGGTCGTTTGCTGCATTTCCCGGCTGGTTACCTTGATGATTACCGGGTTGCGCGTTTTGAAGTGTATTGTTAGGCTGCACCTGACGATTGGGTTGACCCGGACGATTATCCTGCACACCGGGACGTGTGTTGTTGCCCCGGTTATTGAACCGTACCATGTTATTGGGCTGCGCCGGATTGGCTGCCCTTGCCATAGCCGCCAGTTGTGCTGCACGGGCAGAGTTATTTACCGGCCCTGCCGAGCGGTTTGCAACTGGTGCGTTAGGGTGTGCCTGACGATAGGCGCCGCCATTGATTACCCTTGCAGGGCGGGCATCAGGTGCACGGTTAACGGCCGGCCTGAAAATATTTACTGCATTGTTATTAATGCGTGCCGGCCCGGGGCGACCTGCATTATTGATGCGGTATACCTGTATATTGTTGTGTGTTACATTGCGTATATCATTAATACGCGGGCCGCTGATATACCGTGTATTACGATTATTGTATGTATTATTGATGATCGTGGTATTGTGATATATATTTACTATCCGCGGTCTGGGTACATAATAATTATATATGCGCGGACTGGCAATATAGGCCTGGGGGGCAAACACCCAGTAATTGTCCGGGATATTATATCCGCCGCCAATAGCTACATCAACACTAATGCCGGGACTTAGAGGTGCCCAGCCATAGTAACCGCCGCCGCTACGCCAGTTTACCCAGGCAGGTCCCCACTCATAATCGGGCACCCATTCCCATCCGTAGTAATCATCGTACCGCCAGCGGCCGTAATGGAAGGGCGCCCAGCCCCATTCATAATCTGACACCCAGGTGTTACCATAGTCGGTAACTACCCAATGTCCGCGGGTGGCATAGGGTCTGAAACCATCTTCTGCATCGGGCACCCATACGTTGCCATACTGAGGATCATTCACCCACGTACCGTAAGGCGAAAGCTGATCATAAAAATCCTGAAAGGTAATGGAACCGTATGCCTGCGCTGCAGATTTTTGGGGAGACAAGCACATCAGCGCTATTGCCAATGCTGCTAAGCTCCATAATTTACTAAGCAACTTCATATTCGTTTAAGTTAGTTTGGTATAGGATAGGACTTGTATTTCAGCAAATCGTTTAAAGTGGTGTATTGTTTTATAGGGCATCTATAAATAAGAGGTTTATCCATATTCATTTGTCCTGCAATAGGTTTATCAGTAATTTTACCGGGTTAATACCTAAATGATATGAGTACAGTAAACATTCCGCGGCTCGACCTGAATACCTACGTTAACGGTACATCTGAAGAACGCAAGCATTTTTCGGATGCCATTGGCCAGGCTTTTAATGAAACCGGCTTTGTAACCATCACTAACCATGGCCTGAGCAAAGAGTTGATTGATAAATTATATGCGCAGGTGAAAGCCTTATTTACCTTGCCCGAAGAAGTGAAGCTGAATTATGAAAAACCTGAACTGGCCGGGCAGCGCGGCTATACCGGCAAGGGTAAAGAAACTGCCAAAGGTTTTAAGGTGCCCGATTTAAAAGAGTTCTGGCAGATTGGCCAGACCATTACGGACAACGATCCGGTGAAAGATGAATACCCGGAGAACGTGCAGGTAACAGAACTACCTGAATTTAATTCTACTACTCTCGAAGTATATCAAAAGCTGGAAGCGGCCGGCAAACAATTGCTAAAGGCTATAGCGGTATACTTAAACCTGCCGGAAAACTACTTTGACGATAAAGTGCACAATGGAAACTCCATCCTGCGCACCTTGCATTATTTCCCGATTGAAAACCCGGACGAAGTGCCGGCTGATGCAGTACGCGCCGGAGCGCATGAAGACATTAACCTGATTACCTTATTGATTGGCGCCAGCGCCGATGGACTGGAGTTACTTACCCGCGAGGGCGAATGGTTTCCGGTAAAGGCGCATGGTGAAGATGTGGTGGTAAACGTAGGCGATATGCTGCAGCGTTTAACCAACAACAAGCTGAAATCAACCACCCACCGCGTGGTAAACCCGCCACGCGAATTAATGAAGCAATCGCGCTTTTCAGTGCCTTTCTTTCTGCATCCGAAATCGGCCATGGATTTAACCAGTCTGCCTTCCACCATTGATGAGCAGCACCCTAAACTGTACAGTGACATAACCGCCGGTGAATACCTGGACGAGCGCCTGAGAGAAATCGGTTTAAAACAATAAGATGATATAAAGTCAGAACGGAGAATGAATCTCATATTCTGAGCCATAAAACACAAAGGCCGGTTAAGATGCTTCATACAAAGCTATTCTAACCGGCCTTTATGTTTAGCAAGAATCACTTTACCTGATGCTTGCCTTTTAACTACCTTTTACATCACTTTATCCAACTGGATGGGTAAACTGCGCACCCGCTTACCGGTGGCATGGTAAACTGCGTTGGATATCGCTGCTGCTACGCCTACAATGCCGATTTCACCTAATCCTTTTGCGCCTAGAGGATTGACGATATCATCTTTTTCTTCTACAAAAATGACCTCTATATCGTGTACATCGGCATTAACTGCTACATGATATTCTGCTAAATTGTGGTTGATAAATCTTCCGTATTTATCGTCCATTACTGAATCTTCGTGTAAGGCCTGACCGATGCCCCAAACCGTACCTCCCAATACCTGATTGCGTGAAGTTTTGGTATTGATAATACGTCCTGCGGCTACCGCGTTTACCACACGGCTTACTTGTATGGTACCAAAATCTTTGTCTACCTTTACTTCAACAAATACGGCCGAGTGGGTATAGCGCGAATAGCCGTTTTGCTTTAGCATATTGGGTACGGAAGTAGTATCTTCTTCAATAAAGTTCTTTCCGCTGGCCTGAAGCAGATAAGTGTATTCCCATGCTTTAGCCGGATCATTTTTCAGGCTGATTTTGCCATCTGCAAATATTACATCTTCCTTCTCTGCTGCTGCAAACGGCGAATCTTTTAAGTCTTTTGCTAAACGCAGCAGGCGGGTTTGTAATATTTCACATACTTCTTTCACTGCAGACCCTACTGAAGCCATGGTCCATGAACCACCCTCCAAAGGCGCTAAAGGCAGTAAGGTATCGCCCAGTTTAAAGGTTACATCTTCCATCGGTAAACCCAAAGTTTCGGCA
>CAXTCH010000002.1:21717-39188 GCA_964241945.1 uncultured Mucilaginibacter sp. | reverse complement strand
GATAAATTGGGCGTTACCTTCGATGGCGTAAAAACCGGAAAGTTTTCAGACTTAGGCAACATTACCCGGCCGCTTACTCCGGAAGAGCATGCCATACTGCAAAACCAGATTAACCGGGGTTATAATGAATTTACCAGGGCCGTGGCCGATGGTCGGCACAAAACTCAGGCGTATATCAACAGCATTGGTCAGGGCCGGGTATGGACCGGAACGCAAGCGATAAAAATCGGTTTGGTGGATCGCTTAGGCAATCTGAATGATGCCATTGCCAGCGCTGCAAAAAAAGCGGGTCTCAAAAATTATGAATTGGGTACTTACCCCGAGCAAAAAGGAATTCTGCACAATTTAAGTAATTCCATGAGTGCAGAAATGAAAAGCCGCATGGTACAATCAGAACTGGGCCAAAATTACCCTTATTACGAGCAGTTAAAAGCCGTGCAAAAAATGGTACGCATTCCGCAGGCACGCCTGCCTTACAATATAGATATCAGGTAATACCGAATTTAAAAGGCAAAGTCGGGGCATTTTGCAAACAACTTTCCACAAAAGCCGCTTATCTACAAGCGGCTTTTGTATTTTTACCGCATCTCTACTATACTTCATGGAAAACAAAACCATAGCACGTGCCTTAAGGCTGCTGTCACAACTGATGGAACTGCATAATGAGAATGCATTCAAAATCCGATCTGTGGCTAATGCCGCACTGAAAATTGACAAGCTGCCTTACCCGCTGGCTGGTAAATCAATGGAGGAACTTGACCAGATTGATGGGATAGGAAAAAGCATTGCCACTAAAGTTAACGAATTACTGCAAACCGGTACCCTTACCGATTTGGAAGATTTGCTCGGGCAAACTCCGGCCGGCGTTGTTGATATGCTGCGCATTAAAGGTATCGGCCCAAAAAAAGTAGCCACTATATGGCACGATCTGGGCATTGAAAACATAGGCGAACTGTATTATGCCTGCAACGAGAACCGCCTGGTTACTGCAAAAGGGTTTGGCGCAAAAACACAGGATGAGATACGCCGCATTTTGGAATTTAAAATGGCCAATAACGGCAAATTTCTCTACGCACAGGCCGAACCGGATGCTGAATACTTGTTAGGGCAATTAAAAGCGCTGTTTCCTGAAGGACTGATCAGTGTCACAGGCGAATATCGCAGGTATGATGAAATTATTAAAGAATTAACCATTTTAGTAGGCACGCGCGACTGCCAGTTAGGAGTTAATGCGCTTGCCGTGACTAATTTACTACAGCAGCAAATTACCGAAGATTCCGTTATCCGGGGGATAACGGAAAATGGTTTATCAGTTGCCATTACTGTTGTAGAAAAACGGGTTTACTACCGGGAATTATTTTTACAAACCGGCAGCGACGACCATGTTAAGGCAGTAACTGAGCGTATAAGCGACGATATCAGCATGCCGGTGAATGAAGAGTTGATATACCGAAAAGCAGGCATGAACTGGATACCGCCTGAACTGCGGGACGGTGATGGCTTTATTAAAGCAGCAGAAACCGATACCCTGCCGGTACTTATCAACTATCATGATTTAAACGGTACATTACACAACCATACCAATTACAGCGATGGTATCAATACCCTTAAAGAAATGGCATTGTACTGTCGTGATGAGTTGAGGTTACAATATTTAGGGGTATGCGATCATAGCAAAAGCGCCTTTTATGCCAATGGCTTAAGTGCAGAGCGCGTATTGCAGCAACAAACAGAGATTGATCAGCTTAATACCACCTTTGCCGGCGACTTTCATATATTTAAAGGCATTGAATCAGATATTCTGAACGACGGATCGCTGGATTATCCGGAAGATATTTTGCAAACTTTTGATTTTATTGTCGCCTCAGTGCATTCCAACTTGAAAATGGATGAGGCAAAAGCTACTACCCGTCTAATAAAGGCTATTGAAAATCCTTATACTACCATGTTAGGGCATCCTACCGGTCGGTTGCTGCTGAGCCGAAGCGGCTATCCTATTGATTATAAAAAGGTGATTGATGCCTGTGCGGCTAATCGCGTAATCATTGAAATCAATGCAAATCCGTTGCGTCTTGATTTAGACTGGCGCTGGTGCCAGTATGCCGTGAGTAAAGGTATATTGCTTTCCATCAATCCCGACGCGCATCGTGTTGGAGGTTTTACGGATATGAAGTATGGTGTTTATGTGGCCCGCAAAGCCGGCTTAAGCATTAAAGACTGCTTCAACGCTTTACCGCTGGCCGAGGTAAAATCTGCTTTTGAAGCAAAGAAACCAAAATCGGTGGTTAGGGTTTAGTAATTTTATTTATTAATTATTCATACTAAACGTTATTAATGCTTGTTGAAAAATTACGCTCGATTATACAATCTGAAAAAAAACCCCAACTGCTGGTCATTGGCGATTTAATGATCGATCATTATGTATGGGGTGAGGCTACCCGCCTTTCTCCCGAAGCGCCGGTGCCGGTAGTCAACGTCAGAAACGAAACTACCACATTGGGGGGCGCAGCTAACGTGGCACAAAACCTCATTAGCCTGGGTGCAAGTGTAACTATATCAGGTGTTGTAGGGCAGGATGCCTATGGGGTACAACTTGCGGCGTTACTTAGTGATGAAGGTATTGATACCTGTGCTATTGTGCAGGATGCCGCCCGCCCTACTACGGTAAAGACCCGTGTGCTGGCTGGCAGCCACCAATTGGTACGGGTAGACCGCGAAGTAACCCATGCCGTAAGCACCGAATTGGAAGATCAAATTTTGCTGAAACTGGCCGATTGTATCAAAAGCGCTGACTTGATTTTGTTTTCTGATTACAACAAAGGTTTATTCTCCGATACACTAAGTCAGCGTATTATTCAGGAAGCGACCCGGCAAAAAAAGAAAGTGATTGTAGATCCTAAAGGACTGGATTACTCAAAATATCAGGGCGTATACTTAATTAAGCCTAACCGGAAAGAATTAGCCGATGCAACTAAATCGGCACGTTTGAGTAACATCGACGATTTACAGCAAGCCGCTAAAGTTCTTTTTAAACAGACAGGAACAGAATATTTGGTGGTCACCCTATCGGAAGAAGGGATGGCTATTGTAGACGAAGTCACTTACAAACTACTGCCGGTAAAAGCGACAGAAGTTTTTGATGTAACCGGTGCCGGCGACACCGTATTAGCAACCATGGCTTATTGCTTGGCCTCAGGCTTAAGCATAGAGGAAAGCTGCGAATTAGCTAATCACGCAGCGGCCATTGTTATTCGTCGTGTGGGTAGCGCTACTACTACTTTAGAAGAAATTATGGATGACGTTATCCGCAATCAAAGTAAAGCTTAAGTTAAATATTGCATTTAATTTATATCCATAACTCATTATATATATGCACACTATGAGTATACACAAAAAAGTTGAAACTGCTATAACAGACAAAATATTTACACTTTCGCAATTAAAAACACAAGCAGATGCCTGGAAAGGTGAAGGCAATTGCGTAGTATTTACCAACGGTTGCTTTGATTTGCTGCATACCGGTCACATCACATATTTAGCTAAAGCAGCTGAATTGGGCGATAAGCTGATTATCGGGTTAAATGCCGATCAATCTGTTCAACGCCTTAAAGGCCCCAACCGGCCGGTGAATAACGAACAAAGCCGCAGTTTGCTGCTGGCCGCATTATTGTTCACTGATGCTATTGTGGTGTTTGACGAGGATACACCTCATAACGTAATCACTACTCTGTTACCCAATGTGCTGGTAAAAGGCGGCGATTATACCATTGACAACATCGTGGGCGCTCAGGAGGTTCTGGCAAATGGCGGTGAAGTTAAAACCATTAATTTTGTAGATGGCTATTCCTCTACTTCCATTATCAATCGTATCCGGGGTTAGCCCTTATCAGCCTACATGAAAATACTGGTTATCCGGTTTAGTTCCATAGGGGATATAATTTATACCACCCCTGTAGTGCGCTGCCTTAAAAAGCAACTGCCGGGTGCTGAGGTGCATTTCCTGACCAAACCGGCTTTCAAAAACATTTATGAGGGCAATCCTTACACCGACAAATTGCTGTTGCTTAAACCCAAATTATCAGGTACTATCGCAGAAATAAAACAGGAAAAGTACGATTATCTGATTGATCTTCATAGCAATTTGCGCACTGCTATCATTAAATTCCGTACTGGTATACCGTCATCTACTTATAATAAACAGCGTTTGCGCAAGTGGCTAAGCTTAAAGTTTAACTTGAAGCTGATACCGCCAACGCACTTGGTAGACAGGTATTTAAAAGCAGTTAAATTTTTAGGGATTAATAATGATGATGAGCCTGTTAACTATTATTTGAAGCATGAATATCAGTTAGCGTCTTTGTTACCCTTGAGCCATCAGCGGCCTTATGTGGCTTTTGTGATTGGTGCCACTCACTTTACCAAGCGCATGCCGGTGGAAAAAATCATCAGTGTTTGCCGGCAAATAAACCGCCCTGTGGTACTTTTAGGGGGTAAAGATGTAAAGGATAATGGTACAGCGATTGCACAGGCTGTTGGCAACAAGGTGTATAATGCATGTGGCGTAACAAATTTAGATGAATCGGTGTTTTTAGTATCAAAAGCCGAGCGAATAATAGGTTTTGATACCGGGCTTACCCATATCGCTGAAGCTTTCCGTATTCCTATTGCTTCGGTGTGGGGAAGCACCGTACCTGAACTGTTAGGTGTGCAGCCTTACCATGTAAAAGAGGCCTTGATAGCCGGCATTGAGCTGCCGTGTCGTCCTTGCTCCAAGTTTGGATTGGAGAAATGCCCCTTGGGGCATTTTAAGTGTATGAATGAGCTATCTGAAAGCTTATTATCCGACTTCGCCAATAAGTAGTAAGCTATAATCCATTGACTTATAACTGAATGTGCTTATTCAGTAATGTTTTAGTGATATATACAAATGAAAAGCCTACTGCTTATTCGCCATGCGGAAGCCGCTAATCCTAAGGGGATTGATGATTTTGACCGGCCTTTAACTCCCTTTGGGCAGGAACAGGTAGAAATTTTAGGACAAGAACTAAACCATAAACAACTATCGCCTGATATTTGGCTGAGCAGTCCTGCTTTGAGGGCTAAAACTACGGCGCAAGCGCTGTGGGGTGTAATGCAAACTCAATTGCCTATCCGGTTTGAACCAGCGATTTATGAAGCCAGCGAACAAACGTTATTTCAGCTCATCAATGATTTACTCGATGGGTATACATTTGCAGCGCTTACAGGCCATAATCCGGGTTTAAGTTATCTTTTATATAACTTATGCAGTGAGGTTAGGGAAGTGCCGCCCTGCACCGCCTTATTAATTGATTTTGAAGTTGACCATTGGTCACATATCAGCTCCGGTTCAGGCACACTGCGGTGGTATTATACGCCCGTAGGTTAGCCTATCGCATACGTTTTACCGGGCAATGAACGGATTAAGCCTTGCAGTTCCATGTTCAATAGGGTCATAGTAAGTTGGCTCAGGGGTAAGTTGGCCTTTATGGTTAAGTCATCAATAGCCAAAGGGCCGTTTTGCTGCTCCAGCAACTCAATAATATGTCGCTCTTCAGTTGTCAGGCTCATAGGTAATACCATTTGCTTTTTTACTTTTTGCGTTTCGGTCCCGGGTTTATCCCATCCTAAAGCATAAGCCAGATCCGGCGCACAGGTCAGCAAGCCTGCTTTATGGCTTCTGATTAGTAAATTACAGCCTTCTGAATATTCATCGTTAATACGGCCCGGAAAAGCATAAACGTCGCGATTATAAGAGTTAGCAATTTCAGCAGTTATTAAAGCCCCACCTTTAATACCGGCCTCTATTACTACCGTGGCATCAGCCATACCGGCTACAATGCGGTTACGCTGCGGAAAATTCTCCCGCTCGGGCTTAGTTCCTGAAGGAAATTCACTTAATAAGCCGCCATTCGATAGCATCTTATCTGCCACCGACCGGTTTTGTGCGGGATAAAGCCGGTCCAACCCATGGCCAAGTACCCCCACTGTAGGAAGATTTAAACGCACACTTTCCTTGTGTGCAGCCACATCGATACCTAAAGCGAGACCGCTCACAATAAGGGCGCCGTAAGCCTGCAAATCTTCAATAAGCTGCTTACACAAGTTGCGGCCGTAGTCTGTTGCGTTACGCGTGCCTACAATACTAATTATACGCTGATTGTTTAAATCTGCATTACCTTTACTATACAACAGCAATGGAGCATCATTACAGTTTTTAAGGCGTTTAGGGTAGCGAGGGTCGGTGTAAAAAACAACGTCTACCTCATTTGCCTCTATAAAAGCTGCTTCTTGAGCAGCGCGCTCCAAAGCGCTGCGCAGATCCAGTTGTTCGGCTCTAAGGCCAACGCCAGGCACCTTTTTTAACTGATGTTTAGAAGCGGAAAACACTTCTTCGGGGTGAGTAAAATAAGCTAATAAGTTTCTGGATAAGGTTGGCCCGATTCCCTTAATAAAAGTAAGGCCCAATTGATGAATAAGCGCCATAAATCTTTTCCTAATATAATAGTTTCTTAAAGCAAAACCCTGAATTTTTATAAATAACTGATAATCAAATGCTAATCAAATATAAACTACAATAATAGTTAATAAACTATAATTATAGTAGATTTTTTAATATATTAAACTATTAAAATAGTTTAATAACTATATTTGTAGTTTTATGAAACTACAGATATAGTTTCTTATTTTTGTGATAAATGAAAGAATTGACAAATGCGGAGGAACAGGTAATGATTCTGCTCTGGCAACTAAAAGAGGCGATTGTAAAAGATGTTATTACCAAGATGCCCGATCCCAAGCCTGCTTATAATACAGTTTCCACTGTAGTGCGGGTGTTAGAAGGCAAAGGTATGGTAGGCCACAAAGCATATGGCAACTCACATGTATACTTTCCACTGGTAAAAGAGGAAGATTATAAGAAGTTTGCTTTTGAAAAGGTATTGAAAACCTACTTCAACAATTCGTACAAGAACCTGGTCTCCTACCTGGTAAAGGAAAATAAACTGAACTTATCGGAGCTGGCAGAATTAATTTTATTGGCAGAAAGAAACCGGGCGAAAGACAAGTAATAAATAGCTTATAAACTATTTAGCCTTTACATAGATTACCTGCTTGGTATCAAAAAAATCCTCGGTAAAGTATTGCTTTAAACCATATTGCCTTACCTGCAGGCCTGATTCGGCAATTTCCTGACTCAGGTCTCCCCCTTTCAGGTACAACA
This sequence comes from uncultured Mucilaginibacter sp., assembly GCA_964241945.1. Lineage (GTDB taxonomy): Bacteria > Bacteroidota > Bacteroidia > Sphingobacteriales > Sphingobacteriaceae > Mucilaginibacter. The sequence goes on along the minus strand of CAXTCH010000002.1, from coordinate 31,948 downwards.
AGCCATTAGGAAGGCTGTTTAAGGCGTTTTTACTGAATTTATTTTTTATCCAGGGATAGAAGTCTTTGAGCTGAGTTACTGCACGAGATACCACGAAGTCGAACTGGCCTTGTACTTGCTCGGCACGGGTATGGGCAGCCGTGAAATTGTGCAGCTGCAAGGCTGAAGCTACTTCTTGTACAACTTTTATTTTTTTACCTATTGAATCAACCAGATAAAACTGTGCTTCAGGAAATAAAATAGCCAGCGGAACGCCTGGAAAACCGCCGCCGGTGCCCACATCCAATACACGGTTACCGGGCACAAACGGCATTACTTTAGCTATGCCTAAAGAGTGCAGTACATGGCGCTCGTACAAGGCCTCAATATCCTTGCGCGAGATGACGTTGATCTGCTCATTCCAGTGCTTATATAGCGGGAGAAGCTGTGCAAACTGTTGTTGCTGCGTCGGAGTAATGTTAGGAAAGTACTTTAAAATCAGCTCAACGCTCATTCTGCTGCTTTTCCTTTAAAATATTACCCAACAGGTATTTAGCCCTGAACAGCTGTGCTTTTACTGTACCCAACGGGAGGTCGAGCTGCTGTGCAATTTCCTCGTAAGACAGTTCGTCAAAATAGCGCAAAGTAAGCAAGTTACGATACCGCTGCGGTAAGCTGTCAATCAGCACTTTTAACTCCTGCGATTCCTGCTTTTTGATGGAAGTTTCTTCCGGATTCAAAGTATCCGCTTTAATATCCAGCGGACGACTGTCTTCATCATCCTCCATCATGCTGTGAATTGACATGGTGTTCAGTTTCTTCTTCCGCAAAAAATCGATACAATTGTTGGTAGCTACCCTGAACAACCAGGTACTGAATGCATAATCGGGCTGATACTTTTCCAGTTTTTCAAATGCTTTGGCGAAGGTTTCTACCGTGAGGTCCATGGCGTCCTCCTTGTTGTTCACCATTTTAAGCGCCATAAAGTAGATTGAATCTTTATAACGCTGCATCAGTGAGGCATAAGCTTTCTGATCGCCCACCCTGGCTTTCACCACTAAATGATAATCATTTTTAGCGTTCTCGGTAAAGTTTGAATTTACTTCCATTGAGTAGTTTTTATAAATGTCCCTATTAACCCAAACACATTCAAATACACATAATAAAGTACATCAAACAACGGAAGTGTCCAGATTAATTCTCTGCCTTCCAGTTTTTTAAACACATTTTGGTAAATGAGTAATTGTAAAAGCAAACGTAACATATATGCGCTGCTAATTACAATAATGTTCAATTTAAATGCCAACCCTATCACAATCATTACATAAAATAAAAACCCGCTCATGGCATCAAAGCTTAAAAGCCGCCGATGACGGTTTTGATAATATTTCCCTACACCCATATGTCTTTTTTTCTGTTTGAAATATGACGAAAAAGTATTTTTAGCAGGTGTACGGGTAAAAGCTTCCGGTTGTATTTCAATTACTGTATTATTAGGCGTAGCGTGCTGATTTACAAACAAATCGTCGTCGCCCGCCATCAGGTGCATGTGCGCAGCGAAACCTTTATTTTTAAAAAACAAGGTTTTGGTATAGGCCAGATTGCGGCCAATGCCCATGTAAGGATTTTTGGCTAAAACTGCTGACAAATAGTTCATCCCTGTTTTTAAAGTTTCAAAACGGGTGAAGGCATTTATAAAACCTCTTTCTTTAATGTAAGGTGAATAGCCCAGTACAATCTCCGTATCAGCATTGTGGAATTTACTTGCCATGTGGGCTATCCAATATGCTGAGGCTGGTGCACAATCGGCATCTGTAAAAAGCAAGTGTTCATAACTGGCCGCTTTTATACCCATGGTTAAAGCGAATTTTTTACCGGTTTTAAAGCGAGGATGCTCAGTAACGGTTACTACCTTCAGGTGCGGATAGCGGGACTGCAAATCCTGCAGAATCCAATGCGAATTATCTACCGAACAGTCATTTACCACCACCACCTCGTATTGCAAATACTGCTGCTCCAGGATGAGCGGCAGATAATCCACTAAGTTTTTAGCTTCGTTACGGGCGCTGATTATCACCGAGACAGGCAGGTCAGCCGATGCTGTACTGGCAGATTCCACCTTGTAGCTGAATAATCTGCGATGATAAAAAAGCAGATAATACAGTTGCATCAGCAAAGAAAAGCCTAAAAGCCCGTATAAAGTATATGCGAGATATGTTGAACTTAGCGTAAAATAGTGCATGAATAAGGCGGCTAATTTCTTAAAAATGCACGAATAAAACTTCAATTACTTTAAATTACCTCCATGCATCCCGGCTGAATTAGTAATTTTACCCACTTATTATGAAATTCAGCTTAACCGCTCAGGATAAAAATTCAAAAGCACGTGCCGGTGAAATTACCACCGATCATGGCACTATACAAACGCCCATTTTTATGCCGGTGGGCACGGCAGGCACCGTTAAAGCCGTGCATCAGCGTGAGCTGAAAGAAGACGTTAAAGCACAAATTATTTTAGGAAACACCTATCATCTGTACCTGCGCCCCGGATTGAATGTTTTGGAACAAGCCGGCGGCTTGCATAAATTTAACGGCTGGGACAAACCTATTCTTACCGACAGCGGTGGTTATCAGGTATATTCTCTTACCGAGGTGCGAAAAATAAAGGAAGAAGGCGTTACCTTCCGATCCCACATTGACGGGTCGAAACATTTGTTTACACCTGAATCGGCCATGGACATTCAGCGCACTATTGGCGCCGATATTATTATGGCGTTTGATGAATGTACCCCCTATCCCTGCGAATATGGTTATGCACGACGGTCTATTGAGATGACCCACCGCTGGCTGCAGCGCTGCTGCGACCGGTTTGACAGCACGGCGCCCAAATACGGCTACAGCCAGACCCTGTTTCCTATTGTACAGGGTTCAGTTTACAAGGATTTACGCATCAGATCTGCCGAGGTGATTGCTTCGTTCGAGCGTGAAGGTAATGCCATTGGCGGCCTCTCGGTGGGTGAACCTGCTGAAGAAATGTATGCCATGACCGAGGTAGTGTGCGACATACTTCCGCAGCATAAACCGCGTTATCTGATGGGTGTGGGCACTCCGGTTAATATTCTGGAAAACATTGCCTTAGGCATTGACATGTTCGACTGCGTGATGCCTACCCGAAATGCGCGAAACGGGATGCTTTTTACACGTAATGGCATCATCAATATCCGTAACGAGAAATGGAAAAGCGATTTTTCGGTCATTGATGCAGATAGTAACTTATGGGTTGATACTCAGCACACTAAAGCCTATCTGCGTCACCTGATTGCCTCAGGTGAGATATTGGGGGCACAGATTGCGTCGCTTCATAACCTGCACTTTTATTTGTGGCTAGTAGGCCAGGCGCGCGAAAAGATTATTTCCGGCGAATTTTATAGCTGGAAGGAAAAAATGGTTATACAATTAGCACAACGCTTATAAATGTTTAAAAATAGATTTATCAAAGTAATTGATGCCTATATTATCGGAAGATATTTGGGTACTTTTATTTTTACGCTGGCGCTGTTTCTGGTAATTATTGTAGTATTTGATGTATCGGAGCATCTGGATGACTTTTTGAAATACCATGCGCCGCTGCACGCCATTATATTTCAATACTATGCGGGTTACCTGCCTTTTTATGCCAACATCCTGCTGCCGCTCATTAACTTTTTGGCGGTAATATTTTTTACGGCGAAGATGGCCAACCAAACAGAGATTGTACCGATACTGAGCGGCAAAGTAAGTTTTAACCGGTTTTTGAGGCCGTATTTCATTGCCTCCAGCCTCATATTCGTGGTGTTTCTGTTTGCTAATATCTATCTCATCCCCTACACCAACAAGCTGAACGTAGTGTTTGAGAACACTTACTTTAATCAGGTGGATCCCACTAAAAATGAAGTGCACATACAGCTGGACAAGCATACTTTTGCCTATTTGCAAAGCTATGATGCCAGTTTGCACACCGGCTATAACTTCATCCTCGAGAAATTTAACGGCGATACCATGAAGGAAAAGCTGGTTGCCAACCGTATTACGTACGACTCATTAAAGAGAAACTGGTCCATACGCGACTATTCTGTACGTTACATCAATGGGTTGCATGAACACATGGTATATGCTTATAGCGGACAGAAAGATACGGTCCTGGATATGCGTCCTTCTGATTTTGAGGCCCATGACAACATATTCCAGGCGATGTCAACTGCAGAACTGACTAGGGATATTGAGAAAGAAAAGATACGTGGCACAGGCGTACTTGTCAACATGCAGCTGGAAAAATACCGGCGGTTTGTATACCCGCTATCTTCATACGTGCTTACACTGATTGGCGTATCCATATCCTCACGAAAGGTAAGGGGAGGTATTGGCTTACCTTTAGGGATTGGAATATTTTTGTGCTTTACTTATATTGTGGTTGACAGATTTGCCAACGTATTTTCGCTTAAATCGTCGCTGCCGCCTATTATTGCGGTATTTATACCCAACTTGCTTTTCGGCCTGTTAGGTTATTACCTATTGCGTAAAGCCCCCAAATAATGACAGATAAAACACCCTATACCGGAATCAATAAAAACCTGCTGATACTGCACTTTACCGTGTTCATCTGGGGCTTTACCGGCATATTGGGGAAACTGATCAGCGTAGCGGCCGTAAACTTGGTTTGGTACCGGGTGCTCATTGCCTTCAGCACATTATTTCTTTATTTTAAAATCAATAAAACCGATTTTAAGGTAAGCCGGAAAACGTTGATTCAGCTCTTTTCAACCGGCGCTTTAGTAGGCGGACACTGGTTCCTATTTTTTGCAGCCATTAAGCTTTCAACAGTTTCGGTAACGCTGGTATGCCTTTCGTCTATTACTTTATTTACAGCCATTTTTGAGCCGATCATCAATAAAACGAAGATCTCAAAACTTGAAATCTTGGCGGGCTTGCTGATCATTATTGGTATCGTCCTTGTTTTTAAGTTCGAGTTCCGGTACAAAACAGGCATTATCACCGCGTTAATCAGCGCTGTATTTGCCAGCCTGTTTGCAATTATCAACTCCCGACAGATAAAGTATAATGCTGCCCCGGTTATTGCTTTTTATGAATTGCTGGGGGCCTTCTTGTGGCTTTCGCTGCTTATCTGTATCACCACCGGCTTCCGCAACTTCGTTATTCCGCAAAGCAGAGATATTGCTTACCTGCTTATTCTGGGCACTGTTTGTACCTCGGTAGCCTACGTAGCCGGGGTATCGGTGATGCGCGATATGTCGGCTTTTAAAGTGGCGTTGATTACTAACTTAGAACCGGTTTACGGTATCATTATGGCTTTTATGTTTTTTGGTGATTTGCACACTATGACTCCTGGCTTTTGGATGGGTGCTGTTATCATTCTGTCCACTATCTTCCTTTTCCCGGTAGCACAAAAACAGCTGGCCAAATATCGCTCAAAGTAACCTACTACTATTCTGCATTCCAGCGTTATTACCTTTTTACTGTACTTAGTTCTGCTTTTTGTCTTTTCTGTTACTTCTACAGTCGAGTAGGGAACAGTAAGAAAATACTTTTATCTATTACATTCAAGAATACTATCGCGCATTCAATGTCCTTAATTCAATCGTTTTAAAGCCCTGTGCGGCGTTGAAAAATTCATTGCCTATCTCATTATCTCAAAAGCAGCTTTTGTTTATTGCAGCCGTTTCCGACTTTATACCTTAGTGTTAACTATAAATCTGTAATTAATTACAACGTTGTTGAAAATTTTACGACTATAGTTGATCATACAATCTGATTTATATATAATTCACTTACTTAATAAACTAAATGTCAGATTAATATGTAATTCATATATAAATTAAGTTTAAGTAAAGTTCTAAACTTATCGGTTATAATACTAATATAATTAGCACTATTAAAATCGGACTATTCTTATATTTTATATATTATTGACCAACAGTAAATTATCCGTTCTATATTAACAATACTTTTGAATTCAAAATTTTTCACTCTGTCAATACTTAGTGTAAATAATTTGAAATTAAAATGTCTTAACAAAATCAATTTAAACAGGCAGGATAATGCTTGCAATTACAGGTTACCTGAAAACAAGTGTAACACCATAGCTAATTTGACGTATATTTAAGTATGAGCAAGAGAACAGTACTGGCGTTTGTAGTAGTAATATTAGTTACGGTAACCATCATGCAAAATCCCGAAGCAGCAGACTTTACCTTACTGTTCATACCTATGCATATCCCTAAACTGGTCGTGATGACTGCGCTTGTCATAATCGGATTCATTTTAGGTTTATTGGTGAGCCTTCCCAGAGCTAAGCCTATGCACCATCAATGCATGGCAGATGAAGACGCTCGCACCCATCCCCACTCCGGTACACTAAGTGATGAAGACCGGGATTATATTAGCGAACCGTAGACAGGAATTTTAAAGAAGTTGACGGTGATAGTTACACTTGATAAAACACCTGATGTTCCCTTTCGAGCGGGGTAAGATCAGGTGCTTGATTAAAGATACCAAATACTGCTGCCCCGCTCCCGCTCATGCTGGCGTATAAAGCTCCGGCAGCATACAGGTCCTCTTTAATCTCAGCTATTATCGGATGATTTTGCAGAATGTGCTTTTCAAAATCATTTTTAATAAAATCCCTCCACTCACCCACCGGCTGCCGCACCAGCTCTTTGAGCGATTGCGACGAAGGTTGAGGAGTAACGCCTTGATAAGCTTCGGCGGTGGAGACATGTACAGGCGGCATTACTACTACAATGGTATAATCGCGGAAGTCTAAATTCACCGGCTCAAAACGGTCGCCTTTTTCAAAAGCATATACCGGTTGATTTTCGATGAAGAATGCACAGTCTGCTCCGATTTGCCGGGCATAGCCGGCCATTTGTTCGCTGTTCAAACTTAAATCATATTTTTGATTCAGCAGTTTGACACAAAATGCGGCATCGGCAGAACCGCCGCCCAGACCGGCGCCAATAGGAATATTTTTATGTAAGTGAATAGCCACGGGCGGCAAGTCATAATCGGTTTTGAGCAGCCGGTAAGCTTTTAAACACAGATTGCTTTCGGCATTACCTGGAATAATAATACCGGAGGAAGTAAAAACCGTTTGATCGTTTTCCACAATCTCCAAAGCATCTTTAATTTGTACCGGATAAAAAATGGTTTCGAGGTTGTGATAACCATCGGCACGGCGCTTTGTGATATGGAGGCCAATATTGATCTTGGCGTTCGGAAAAGCAATCATAAATAATTGTTAATAGTCTGTAGTTTTTTGCACAACCGTAGGATGCCAAAATTAGATTATTTTTATTTGCATATTGGATGCCTTGATAAAAGACCATTCGCTTGCTAATAAGTCCATGAAACAATATCTCGACCTGATGCGCCACGTACTGGAAACCGGCGCCCAAAAGCATGACCGTACCGGCACAGGTACGCTTAGCGTATTTGGTTACCAGATGCGCTTTAACCTGCAAGACGGCTTTCCGCTGGTGACCACCAAAAAGCTCCATCTTAAATCCATCATTCACGAACTGATTTGGTTTTTGAGCGGCGACACCAACATTAAATATTTAAAAGATAACGGCGTGCGCATTTGGGACGAGTGGGCGGATGCTGAGGGCAACCTGGGACCTGTGTATGGCTATCAATGGAGGTCATGGCCAACGCCGGATGGCGGGCATATTGACCAAATCAGTCAGGTGATACAACAACTTAAAAAAAATCCGGACTCCCGGCGTATAATGGTTTCGGCCTGGAACGTGGCTGATGTCAACCAGATGGCGCTTCCCCCCTGCCATAGTTTATTTCAATTCTATGTGCAGCCGCCGGACGAAGCCAAAGGTGAAACGAAGGGTAAGCTTTCCTGCCAGTTATATCAGCGCAGCGCGGATATATTTTTGGGTGTTCCGTTCAACATTGCCTCCTATGCCCTGCTCACCATGATGCTGGCCCAGGTATGCGATTTAGATTATGGCGATTTCGTGCATACCCTTGGCGATGCCCATTTGTACAATAATCACATTGAGCAGGCCCGCCTGCAGCTTACCCGCGAACCAAGACCATTGCCTATTATGCGCATTAACCCCGAGGTGAAAGACATCTTCAGCTTTACATACGAAGATTTTAAGTTAGAAAATTATGACCCTTGGCCACACATCAAGGCAGAGGTAGCAGTATAAAAATTTAGTAAATTTGAGCATGACAGCTTTTGAGATTAAGCATCAGATACAAGCAGTGCTGGATGAGCTAACAGAAAGCAAACTGAATGATGTACTACAATTCGTTAACGCTGTGAATACTCAGTCCGCACTTTCTATGGAAAGCCAGTAACTACTGGACAAAATTTTAAAGAGGATGAAAATTTACTTAAACGTTTGACCCGGTGATTGCTGTTGAGAATGTTAATTTTATTCACGACCAACTCATTGAAAAGTTTGGTGGTGATTCAGGCGTTATAGATATACCAGGACTTGAAGCGGCTTTAGCACGGCCTTACGCTACATTTGATGGTCAAGAGTTGTACCCATCTGCCATTGAGAAAGCTTCTGCATTATTAGAGAGCTTAGCTATTAACCATCCATTTGTAGACGGTATTAAGCGTATTGCTTACACTCTAACCCGTTTACAACCGTTCGAAGCAGGGCAAGATACTTTCGCAACGGAAGACGAGAAGTATGCGCTGGTAATAAAGACCAGTACTGATGAGTTTCGGTTCGATCAAATCAAAAGCTGGCTGATTTCTAACTCTACGCACCAATGATTATCTCCATCGTCGTTGCTATTGCTGAAAACCGGGCTATCGGCAAAAGCAACCAACTCTTGTGGCATCTGCCTGCGGACCTAAAGCATTTTAAACAAATTACCTCTGGCCATACGATAATTATGGGACGTAAGACTTATGATTCCATTGGCAAGCCCCTGCCTAATCGCCGTAATATTGTTATCACCCGGCAGCAATTGCAAATTGAAGGATGCGATGTAGTTTCTTCATTAAACGAAGCGCTGGCCTTATGCCAGAGTGAGCCGGAGGTTTTTATTATTGGCGGGGCAGAAATCTATGAGCAGGCGCTGCCACTTACACATCGAATTTATTTAACTGAAGTAGAACAAACTTTTACAGGCGATGCTTTTTTTCCCGAGCTCGATGCCTCCTCCTGGCATGAAATCGCCCGCGAAAGCTTTACTGCTGATGAGAAAAATAAATTGCCCTACACTTTCCTTACATTACAGCGCCGGTAACACCCAACTCGTTTATTTTGTTTGATTTAAAATTCGGGCATTGCGAATTTTTCTTAGATTTGCCGTCTTGTAAAAAAGTACGTATAAACTAACTAATTCATTAGATCAAACACCATTAACACACCATGCAAGGTAAAGGCGTAATTAAATTTTTTGCTATTCTGCTGGCGCTTGTTTGTCTGTATCAGCTATCATTTACGTGGGTTGCCCACAAGGTACAGGATGATGCCAAGAGATACGCAAAAGGTAATGCCCAGAAAGAAAAAGCCTATCTGGATTCTATTTCAACCAAGCCGGTATACCCGGTTTTTAACCACACCTATCAATATTGCGCAGATCGTGAGCTGGCTTTAGGCTTAGACCTGAAAGGCGGCATGAACGTAACCATGCAAATTTCGCTGAGTGAGCTGATCAGAACCTTGTCTGACAATAATAAAGATGTGATTTTTAATCAGGCCTTACATAATGCCGATGTGGATGCAAGTACCAGTCCTGAAGATTATATCAGCCTGTTTGTACGGGAGTTTAAAAAGTTAAGCCCTGATGGCAAACTGGCCCCTATCTTCTCCACCAAAGAGAACCAGGGCAATTTAAAATTTGATGCAACCAACAGCCAGGTAGAAAGCTACCTGCGCCAGCAAGCCAATACTGCCGTAAGTCAATCCTACAATATTCTAAGAACCCGTATTGATAAATTTGGTGTAGCGTCTCCAAACATCCAGTTGCAAAACGGCAACCGTATTTTGGTGGAGTTACCCGGTGTAAAGGATAAAGACCGTGTACGTAAATTGTTGCAAGGCTCGGCTAAGCTTGAGTTTTATGAAACTTATGATAATACCGAAATTTATTCATTATTGAATAACATCAACGGTATACTGGCCGCTAAAAATAAGACAACAACCCCTAAGGCAGATACGGCCACTACCCCTAAAGGTGATACCAGCCGTGCCGGTTCATTACTAAGCAAGGT
>CAXTCH010000002.1:16194-21617 GCA_964241945.1 uncultured Mucilaginibacter sp. | reverse complement strand
CGGCCACTACCCCTAAAGGTGATACCAGCCGTGCCGGTTCATTACTAAGCAAGGTACAAAAAAATGCCGCTGCCGGTAAAGATACCGCTAAAGGCTTAAACAATCAGGCACAGCTGATGGCGCAAAACCCGCTATTTGCTGTTCTTATTCCTTACATAGCTCCGGGTCAAAACGGCCAGCAAATGTTGGTACCGGGCCCGGTGGTTGGCCGTTCCCTGCAAACCGATACAGCTAAAGTTGATGCCTATTTGAATACGCCCGAAGTTAAGGCTGTACTTCCGCAAAACTTAAAATTAGCTTGGGCAGCAAAACCAAGTCAGGCCGGTGCAAAAGTATTGGAACTGTATGCGCTTAAACTATCAGGCGCCGGTAACGGCCCAGTGCTTACCGGCGAAGTGATTACCGAAGCCAACAGCGATATTAACCCAACTTCAGGTACGCCGGAGGTAACGATGGACATGAACTCTGACGGCGCCAACAAGTGGAGACGCGTTACTGCTGATGCTGCCGGCAACCCGAACGATGAAAACGACAACAAAGCCATTGCCATCGTGCTGGATGACAACGTGGTTTCTGCTCCGCGTGTAAGCAATGAAATCACCGGCGGCCGTTCTTCCATCTCCGGCAACTTTACCCAGGAAGAAACTCAGGATTTGGCCAACATCTTAAAAGCCGGCCGCCTGCCTGCCCCTGCCCGTATTGTTGAGGAAACCGTAGTGGGCGCTTCTTTAGGTCAGGAAGCTATTAATGCCGGTGTTACTTCAAGTGTAGTAGGTTTGGTAATTGTGCTGGTATTTATGGTGTTTTATTACAACCGTGCCGGTACCGTGGCTGATATTGCCGTATTCATCAACGTATTCTTCCTGATGGGCGTATTAACCAGCTTGCATGCGGTGCTTACGCTGCCCGGTATTGCGGGTATCGTGCTTACGCTCGGTATATCGGTAGATGCCAACGTACTGATTTATGAGCGGGTGCGTGAGGAAATGGCCCTGGGTAAATCTACCCGTATTGCCATTGCCGACGGTTTTAAGCACGCGCTGTCATCTATCTTAGACTCTAACATCAGTACGTTCCTAACCGGTTTAATCCTGTTCATTTTCGGTTCAGGTCCAATTCAGGGCTTTGCCACTACGCTGATGATTGGTATCGTAACGTCATTGTTCTGCTCCCTGCTGATTTCAAGATTAATTTTTGAATGGATGCTGGAAAAGAACGTGGAAATTAAGTTTTCCAATCCATGGAGCTCACATACCTTCAAAAATGCCAACTATGCGTTTGTAAAAAACCGTTTTAAGTTTTATATCTTCTCTGGTTTGTTCATTCTGGCCGGCATCATCTCTATGGCCACCCGTGGCTTTAATTATGGTACCGACTTTTCAGGGGGCCGTACTTATGTGGTACACTATGATAATTCGGGCGAAAACACCCAAATCGTACGTGATGCTATAGAAAAAACTTTGGGCGTAGGCAATGCCGAGGTAAAAACTTATGGTACTGACAAAGTTAGTATAACCACCAATTACCTGATTTCAGATAACAGCACCAATGCTGATAATAAAGTAGAAGCACAGCTACGCAAAGGGCTGTCCAGCGTATCGTCTAAATATGAAATTGTAAGCTCACAAAAAGTAGGGCCTACTATAGCCAATGATTTAAAAGCATCGGCTATATGGACAGTAATCTTCGCGATTTTAGTAATTGCAGCTTATATACTGATTCGTTTCCGCAAATGGCAGTTCAGCTTGGGTGCAATGATTGCCACCGCTCACGATGCCTTGCTGGTACTGGCCTTCTTTTCGCTGTTTAAGGATGTAATGCCCTTCTCACTGGATATTGACCAGGCGTTTATTGCCGCTATCCTGACAGTTATTGGTTACTCTATTAACGACACGGTGGTAGTATTCGACCGTATCCGTGAGTACCTGAACCTGAATGCAGGCAAAGGCGAAGATACCCAGGTAGTAATTAACCGGGCCATCAACAGCACCCTTAGCCGTACCATCATTACTGCTTTAACTGTAATTTTTGTATTGGTTGTACTGTTTATATTCGGTGGTGATGTAATCCGCGGATTCTCATTCGCCTTACTGGTAGGTGTGTGCTTCGGTACCTACTCTTCTATTTGCGTAGCTACACCGGTTATTGTTGATTTTGACAAAAAACAACTGAAGTAATTTACAGCTGATTGTAAAAATTAAGGGCTCCGATAATCATCGGGGCCCTTTTTGTTTTACTGCTCAAACACACTATCAATGAAAGTGTTAATTATACATGGAAACAACCAATAAGAGTAAATTTCCGCTGGTAGTTGTTATAGGCGGCGGCTTTGGCGGCCTCGAGGTGGCCAAGCATCTGGCCAAGCAACCTGTGGATGTGTTATTGCTCGACAAACATAATTATCACACTTTTCAACCTTTGCTGTACCAGGTAGCCACCGGTAGTTTGGAAGCTGAATCAATTGCTTTCTCTCTACGAAAAAATTTTGAAGGGCAAAAAAATCTGCGTTTCCGTGTAGCCGAAGTCACCAAAGTTGATACTGATAATAATTATTTGGAGACTACCATTGGTGAAATTGCTTATGATTACCTGGTAATCGCTACAGGCTCAACCACTAATTTTTTCGGAAATAAAGACATTGAGCATTATTCAATGCCTATGAAATCGATACCGGAAGCGCTTAACCTGCGGTATCTGGTGTTACAAAATATAGAAGAAGCCCTGTTACAAAATACGCCTGAAGAGCGCGCTCCTTACTTAACCTTTGTATTGGTAGGTGCCGGCCCCACAGGCGTAGAATTAGCCGGTTCCCTGGCAGAATTACGTAACCACGTATTGCAGAAGGATTACCCTGAATTGAAGAAAGAAGAAATGAAAGTATATCTGCTGGATTTTCTTCCCAAGGTATTAGGCCCCATGTCTGACGAAGCCTCCGCCAAGGCAAAAGACTTCCTGGTGAATATGGGTGTCGAAGTGAAATTAGGTGTTAAAGTACAGAACTATGATGGCAATGAACTTACCATTGAAGGCCAGCCATCCATACCTACTAAAAACGTAATCTGGTCGGCCGGTGTAATGGGAGTGGTTCCCGAAGGCATCAGCAAAGAGGCTTTGGTACGTGGTAACCGTATAAAAACCAATGCCATTTGTGTAGTAGAAGGCACTGAAAACGTTTTTGCCATTGGTGATGTGGGTGCTGTAATCACCGAGGAAACCCCCAAGGGCCATCCAGGCGTAGCTCAGGTGGCCATACAGCAAGGCAAGAACGTGGCCACAAACATTGTCCACCTGATAAACAATGAGCCCACAGAGGCCTTTAAATACAATGATTTAGGCTCGATGGCTACTATTGGCCGTAACAAAGCAGTGGCCGACTTAGGTAAAGTTAAATTTCAGGGCTTTTTTGCCTGGCTGATATGGATGTTTATCCACCTGATATCCATTTTAGGTTTTAGAAACAAAGTGCTGGTGTTTATACAATGGCTGGGCAGCTACATGAGTTATAACGGCGGCACACGCTTAATTATCCGGCGCTATGCACGTGAGGCCTTATCGCAGGAAGCGGCTACCGCCCTGCCTAAAACTGACGGATAATTTATAACTTTTGATATAATACAAACACAAAAGCCACTGCATCATCACAGTGGCTTTTGTGTTTATAATGGCTTAGCATTTAGCGCTTTACCATTTTATAATGGTGTATGCCAACTTCATCAAACATAGGACCGGTTTTTTCAAAACCAAATTGCTCATATAAGGGCACGGCTTGCACCTGGGCATTGAGATAAATATAATCAGCATCAGCAGGTAAATTAGCCAGTACAGCAGCTACTAAAGCTTTTGCTACACCTTTCCCCCGATGCGGCTGTAACACGGCAAAACGCTCAAGCTTATACCCATTACCGGTTTTACGCCAGCGTGCGGTACCGGCTGGCTCGCCGTCCACCGTTGCTAAAAAATGGGTGGACTCCTCTTCATATTCCCATTCATCTTCGGGCGGGCATTCCTGCTCTATAATGAATACCTCACGGCGAACATCATAAGCTTGTTCAAGCTGCTCAGGCTTTGTTACTTGGATTACTTCTATTTCTGCGCTCATTTAATTTTCTTACATATGCTTTATCACGTTCTGTTTTCTTGCTATGATTTTCATTGGCTGCATCGATGGTATGTGTGCAACCCAAACTTTCTTCAGTTTTAGCCAATTCGGATAACCGCACGTAAAACTGACGAATTTGCTCCAATTCCGTTTCGCTTAAATCTTCAATGTTTACCATACGGTTACTGGCACCTTCATGAGCGGCAATGAGCTCATTTAGCTTCAAATGAACTGCTCTTGAATCTTTATTCTGTGATTTTTGAATAAGAAAGACCATTAGGAAAGTAACAATGGTGGTACCGGTATTGATTACCAGCTGCCAGGTATTGGAGTAATTAAAGACAGGACCAGTAACTGCCCAGATAATTACAATGGCAAATGCCAGGATAAATGCACCTGAACTACCGGTAGCATGGGTAGCCCAGTTGGCAAACTTTTCGAACTTATTATCTTTATCAGACATAAAAAGGGGTTTTAGACAAAGTAAATGTGCAAATAATATCAACAAAAAACGTCAATACTTAGGGTATTGACGTTTAGAATGCTAAAAGTTTAATTGCTTATTATAATTTATCGTTTACACCGATGCAATTTAAGTCGGCAAAAGCTTGGGTTAAGCGCTTAACAAAGGTTTCTTCGCCTTTACGCAGCCAAACACGCGGATCGTAATATTTTTTGTTCGGAGAATCTTCGCCCTCCGGATTGCCAATCTGACTTTGCAGATAGCCTTCTTTCGATTTATAATAATCCTTAATACCTTCCCAGAACGCCCATTGCATATCAGTATCGATGTTCATTTTTACGGCGCCATAAGAGATAGCTTCACGAATTTCTTCCTGACTTGAGCCTGAACCGCCGTGGAACACAAAATTGATTGGTTTTTCCACTGTCAGGTTATGCTTCTGCTTCAAATACTCCTGCGAATTGTGCAAAATCACAGGCTGCAGTTTTACGTTACCTGGTTTATAAACACCGTGTACGTTACCAAAAGCAGCAGCTATGGTAAAGCGTTCGCTGGCTTCTGACAAATGCTCGTAAGCATAAGCCACTTCTTCGGGTTGTGTATACAAACGTGAGCTGTCCACATCGCTGTTATCTACACCATCTTCCTCACCGCCAGTTACGCCCAGTTCAATCTCCAGGGTCATGCCCAGTTTAGCCATACGGTGCAGGTATTGAGTAGAGATTTCAATGTTTTCTTCAATCGGCTCTTCCGACAAATCCAGCATGTGTGATGAAAATAAAGGTTTACCGGTTTCGGCAAAATGTTTTTCGCCATAGTCTAACAAACCATCAATCCAAGGCAACAGTTTCTTAGCCGCAT
>CAXTCH010000002.1:6680-16094 GCA_964241945.1 uncultured Mucilaginibacter sp. | reverse complement strand
TTTTCGCCATAGTCTAACAAACCATCAATCCAAGGCAACAGTTTCTTAGCCGCATGGTCGGTATGCAAAATTACGGCAACGCCGTAATACTCGGCCAATAAATGCACATGCTTGGCTGCTGATACTCCGCCTAAAATGCAGGCTTGAAGTTTTGAATTATCCAGCGATTTGCCGGCATAAAACTGCGCACCGCCGTTGGACAGCTGAATAATTACCGGTGAGTTCACCGCTTTAGCGGTTTCCATAACCGCATTTATAGAGTTGGTACCAATTACGTTTACAGCAGGCAGGGCAAACTGATGTTTTTTGGCTGCTTCGAAAAGCTCCTGCACTTGTTCGCCGTGCAGAACGCCTTTATAACTTTTTAAATCCATTGAGCAGTAAATATTTAAAGTGCACTAAGTTATAAAATATTTGGTATTCGGTGCATACTGTACAACGTTATTACAAAAGTGTAAACCATACACTTAGTTTGTTAATAATTATTAAATTTTCGCTGCTTAATCAATAAAATATGAAAACAATTAGCTGAATATTTTTTTCTTACTTTTGCCTCTCGTTTTCAATAGAAAAAGGAAAGAAATGACGTGGTTTAAAAGAGAATCAAAGGGTATCATCACTACAACTCAGGAAAAAAAGGAAGCGCCTGACGGTATTTGGAACAAATGCCCCAATTGTAAGCGTCCGCTGCATTATACTGAGCAGGTAGAAAACCAGTATGTGTGCCAGTACTGCGCCTACCAGCTGCGCATTGGTTCTAAGGAATATTTCTCGATACTGTTTGATAATAATGAGTTTACCGAGTTGTTTGCCGACCTGAGCTCGGGCGACCCGCTGGACTTTGTAGATACCAAAAAATATAAGGACCGGCTGGTGGAAACACAGAAAAAAACCGGCCTGAAGGATGCCATTCGTGCAGCTTACGGAACAGTAGACGGCCAGCCGATTGTGATTGCCTGCATGGATTTTAATTTTATAGGCGGTTCCATGGGTTCGGTGGTAGGCGAAAAAATAGCCCGTTCTATTGATTACAGCATCGAACACAGAACACCATTCCTGATGATATCAAAGTCGGGTGGGGCGCGAATGATGGAAGCTGCCTTTTCATTGATGCAGATGGCAAAAACTTCAGCCAAGCTGGCTTTACTGGCGCAGGCAAAGGTACCTTATATTTCATTGCTTACCGACCCTACTACCGGTGGTGTAACGGCCTCTTATGCAATGCTGGGCGATATTAATATAGCCGAGCCCGGCGCCTTAATTGGCTTTGCCGGTCCGCGTGTAATTAAAGAAACCATTAAAAAAGACTTGCCCAAGGGTTTCCAAACCGCTGAATTTTTACAGGAACACGGCTTTTTGGACTTCATTGTCGATCGCCGGGAATTGAAAGAAAAACTGGCGTCATTTTTAAAGATGATGGCTAATTAATAATAACCTTATAAAACAAAGAAGCCTGCTTAATTAAGCAGGCTTCTTTGTTTTATAAGTACCGGTTTATATACCTTCGGTACCTGGCTCATGTCCTACCATGCGACCGGTAGTACGCCCCTGCGGGCGGCTGGCAAAATCAGTCTCAGTATGTGTACCTGTAGACGGGAACTCATGCGGTGTAGGAGGCGTTACATCATTGCGTTCGCTGTAAGAAGCTTCATCGCCTTTATCCTGCTGCTCAATTTCAGTGCCGCTCTCATAGCCTTCTTTTTCTGTATCTGCTTCCTGCTGCTCAGGAATCTCGTTATCTTCACCATCGTAGCTTGAGGTCACACCTGAAGATAAACCGGAGGCTGTAGTACCGCCTACACGTTCGTTAGCATCTTCGTCCTCATCCAAATCGTCATAATCGTCATCCAGATCATCATCATCGAAATCTTCGTCGTCCAGATCCAGATCGTCGTCATCTAAATCCTTATCATCCAAATCATCGTCATCATCCGGATCAGGAGTAGTACCGGCGCTATTCAATGTATTGTCATTCTCGTACTGGTAACCTGGTTTGTTTTGCAGGCTATCCTGCTCGTTCCAGGCATTTTCATTTATAGTTGTCATAGGAATTGAGTTTTGAGTTGTTAGTTATAATTAAATATATTACTTAGCCTCAAACCCAATTGTTTTTTATTTTATATGAATTGCCCGGCGTTATAATTATAAATAATAAAGGCATGTGCCGGTGAGCACATGCCTTTAAATAATCGTTTATATGCTTGATTATTTAAGCGTTTACCAGGCAAATTTCTTTCAGCTTACTCACCGTATAATCAATTTCATCCCTGGTGTTAAACTTGGAAAACGAAAAGCGGACAGCCGGTTTGGCCGGCTCGGCGCCAATAGCACTGAGTACATGCGAGCCGATATTGGTGCCTGAACTGCAGGCGCTTCCGCCCGAGGCTGATATGCCGGCGATATCCAGGTTAAACAGCAGCATATCTGCCATTTCCATTTCCGGAAACGATACATTAAGCACTGTATATAAACTTTTATCTGCGCTGATTTCGCCGTTAAAGCTTATGCCCGGAATGTCCTGCTGTAGACAATGAATCATATAATCTTTTAATCCTTGTATATGCAGGCGATGCTGTTCCATTTCGGCATAGGCCATTTCAAGCGCCTTGGCCAAGCCGGCAATGCCATATACATTCTCGGTGCCGCCGCGCATGTTACGCTCCTGCGAACCACCGTTAATCATGGGCTTGATTTTTATTTTATGGTTAACATGCAAAAAACCTACGCCTTTGGGTCCGTGCAGTTTGTGTGCGGCACATACCATAAATTGCAATTTCAGCTTGCTTAAATCATGCTGAAAATGCCCGACAGTTTGCACCGTATCGCAGTGGTAAACCGCATTGTATTGTTCACACAGGTTACCTACCAGCTCAATATCAGTCAGCGTACCAATTTCATTGTTAGCATGCATCAGCGACACAAAGCTGCGGTCATTTTTTTGCAGCAACTGCTCCAGATGTGTATAATCTATGTTTCCTTTGCTGTCGGCGTCTACAAAGCTCAGTTGAATAAGGCCTGCCTTCTCCATAGCCTCCAGCGTATGTATCACCGCATGGTGCTCCATCCGGCTGGTAATCGCATGCTTCAGCTGGTAATCATTAATGCCGCATTTTAAAGCCATATTATCAGCCTCAGTACCGCCCGAGGTAAAGAATATCTCTGCAGGTGAAGTATGCAGTAAGCCGGCTATAGTTTTACGTGCCTTTTCAATCAACGTTCGCGCTTCGCGGCCATGCGCATGTATAGATGAAGGGTTGCCGTACTGGCTTTCCATCACTTTATACATTGTTTTCAAAACTTCGGCATCCAGCGGCGTAGTCGCGGCGTTATCTAAATAAACACGTGTCATGAACCTATTTTATCTTGTTGCTACCTATGTCATTGCGAAGAACAAACTCATTTCGCTGCTGTGCATGTTCGCTGTGCTTCATAATGAGATGGGTTCGATTCCCACAATGACATGATTATATTTTAAAATCTTCTTTCATTCAATCCTTAACCTGAAGGATATCTTTTATATCGGCGATGATTTTATTTGCCATGCCGTTTGCTACCGTCTCTGAGTTCCCTTCGGAATATATGCGAATAATGGGTTCCGTATTGGAGCGGCGCAGGTGTACCCATTCTTTGTCGAATTCAATTTTCAATCCGTCAATGGTACTGTGCGGCTGCTTTTTGTACTTGTCCTGTACTTTAGCCAGCAGCGCGTCGATATCCATCTCCGGCGTTAAAGTGATTTTATTTTTTGAAATAAAGTAGCCCGGATAAGTACTGCGCAGCATGGAAGCCGGCTTGCCATATTTAGCCAGATGGGTTAAAAACAAAGCAATACCCACCAGCGCATCGCGACCGTAATGCAGCTCAGGGTAAATCACTCCCCCATTGCCCTCACCGCCAATAATGGCGTTTACCTCTTTCATCTTGGTTACTACGTTCACCTCACCTACTGCAGCGGCAAAATATTCACCACCGGCCTTCTCGGTCACATCACGCAGGGCACGGGTTGATGATAGGTTGGATACCGTATTCCCCTTTTGGTTTTTCAACACGTAATCGGCTACCGCAACCAAGGTGTATTCTTCACCAAACATGCTGCCGTCTTCACAAACAAAACACAGGCGGTCTACGTCAGGGTCTACAGCTATTCCTAAGTTGGCATGTTTTTTCAATACCTCGCGCGACAAAGCGCTTAAATTTTCAGGTAGCGGTTCAGGGTTGTGCGCAAATTTGCCATCCGGTTCACAAAACAGCGGATAAACCACTTTAACCCCCAAAGCTTCCAATAAAGCGGGCACAAACAGCCCGCCTGTGGAGTTCACAGCATCCACTACTACCTTGAAGTTTGCCTTTGCCACCGCCTCTTTGTCTACAAGAGGCAAAGCCAGCACCTGGTCAATATGCTTTTTCATATAGCTGGTGTTCAGCACAACGGTTCCTAAATCGTTAACATCAGCGTATTTAAAATCACCGTTTTCGGCAATATCAAGCACGGCTTTACCGTCTGCATCGCTGATGAATTCGCCATCGGCATTAAGCAGCTTCAGGGCATTCCACTGCTTGGGGTTATGGCTGGCTGTTAAAATTATTCCGCCGGCAGCCTGTTCAGCAGTTACGGCCAGCTCAACAGTGGGTGTAGTAGACAAGCCCAAATCCACCACATTAATACCTAAGCCCTGTAAGGTGCCCGCCACCAACTGATTGACCATGAAGCCGGATATCCGCGCATCGCGCCCGATAACAATTTTTTTGTCAGCCGATTTTTGCAATGCCCATGTACCAAATGCTGAAGTAAATTTTACAATATCCAGCGGAGTTAAACCTTCACCTGCCGCACCGCCAATGGTGCCCCGAATACCCGAGATTGATTTTATCAGTGTCAAAACCCTACTACTTTTAAGCTGCAAAAATAACAAATTCAGACAGTTTACCGGCTAATATGTGATGTTTTAATGCTCATATTATTGGCTATATTTGCACGCTGCCTGCCCCGTATGTCAAAACAATGGTTTCATAGCTGGTTCAATTCACCTTATTATCATTTGCTGTATAGACAGCGTAATACAGCCGAGGCCAAAGATTTTACAGTAAATTTAAACAGCCATTTACAACTGCAGCCACACGCCCGGCTGCTGGATGTAGGCTGCGGCCGTGGCCGGCATGCCTGCCTGCTGCATCAGTATGGTTATGACGTTACCGGCATCGATCTTTCAGTAGCCAACATCGCTTATGCTTTACGTTATCAAACCTCCGGTTTACAGTTTTTTGCGCATGATATGCGCAGCCTGTATTATCAACTCCACTTTGATGCGGTGGTTAACCTGTTTACCAGCTTTGGATATTTTGCTACCGATGAACAGCACCTTCGCGTACTTAAAAATATGGCCAACGCACTTAAACCGGGGGGCATCTTGGTGCTGGATTACCTGAACAGCGATATGATAACCTGCAATTTAGCAACCGAAGAGGTGAGAGAGATAGAGGGCATTACTTTTTATTTACAAAAGAGGATTGAAGATAACCGGGTGGTGAAGAAGATTTTTATAGAAGATCATCAGCATACTGAACAATTTGAAGAACACGTAGCTTTGTTTACTTATAATGATTTTAGCCGGATGTTTAAGGAAAGCGGATTTGAAATTGTAAACACTTACGGCAATTACCAGATGGCTCCGTTTGATGCGGGCAGTTCCGACCGCTTAATTTTTATCTGCAAAAAAGCCCATGACTGAACACCTGCTGCAGCTGGACCGGCAGCTGTTTCATTTTATCAATTACACGCTTGCCAACCCGGTGCTCGATGCCGTAATGCCCTGGCTGCGTAACCCTAAATTCTGGGTGCCTTTATATCTGTTTATTATACTGTTCAGCATTATCAGATACAAAAAGTCCGGTGTGGTAATGATTATATTGTTGCTGATGACTGTGGGTATAGCTGATTACGGCAGCGCTACATTATTAAAATCTTTCTTTAAGCGCGTGAGACCCTGTAATGACACGGCGCTTAAAGGCATTGAAATAAGCCGGGTAGATTGCGGCACGGGCTACAGCTTTCCGTCTACCCACGCCAGCGACCATTTTTCTATAGCTATTTTTCTGTGCCTTGTATACCGCCGCCGCTGGATATGGTTTTGGGCTATATTATGGGCAGCGCTAATTTGCTTTGCACAAGTTTATGTAGGCGTACACTACCCTATTGACGTTACCGCGGGCGCCCTGTTCGGTTCATTGGTAGGCGCCGGCTCTGCCTGGATTTTCAAACGGGTTCAACCTCAATTTTTCGCATGACCTGGAAACTACTACTCTTGTTTTTCAGTGCCTTTTTAGGAGGCACTTCTGTTTTTTTATTTAAAGGTGAAAATCATAAACAGTTAAAGCTGGTATTATCCTTTAGCGGCGCTTATCTGTTTGGCATTACCGTATTGCATTTAATACCCGATGCCTATCATGGCAATGACAATTGGGTAGGGGTATTTATTCTGATAGGTTTCCTGTTCCAGATTGTGCTGGAGCAGTTTTCTGATGGTATTGAGCACGGGCACCTGCACATGCACGGTCACGATCATGCCTCTTTTCCCTTAGGCATTATGGCAAGCTTGTGCCTGCATGCCTTTTTAGAGGGTATGCCGCTGGCCCAAGGCTACCAGGACCAGCTGGTATTTGGTATTGCCCTGCATCATATTCCGGCTGCCTTTGCACTGGGTACCGTATTGCTGTCGCACCGTCAAACCAAAAGCAAAACAACCCTCTTCATCTTCCTTTTCGCGGTTATGGCGCCTGCGGGTTACTTTTTCAGTAATGTATTAAGCAGCGGCGGCATTGGCAACCTGCAGCATTATTTTGGCCGCATTATGGGCGTGGTGATTGGTATTTTTCTGCATATCTCTACCACTATTCTGTTTGAGGCAGGTCCTGACCACAAATTTAACCTGCGCAAGCTGGTAGCCGTTTTGTTAGGCGTGGGCCTGGCGCTTGCTGGGTTTGTAAGCGAGTTATGATTTAATGAAACAGATGCTTTAACCCATCAAAAATACTTTCAAAAAAAGTGGAGATGTGCAAACCATTGTGGTGGCTGAAATAAAAGAAGATCACCAGCACAATAATCGCCAGGATAATAAAGCGTTTGAACAGGTAACCGGCCAGTAAAATGGCTACGGGAATAATGAGCAGCCACATCCAGCTGATATGCCAGGGGCTTAGCTTCATGTCGTGCTTGTAAATATAATACAGCGCGGAATGGGTACCTGCCTCGTTCTCATGCTTGACGTACATAAACGTTGACCGCTCGATTTTATGACGATAAAAGGCCGTACCGTTATCAAAGTTTAAAGGTTGCTGAAATCCATTGATGGTAAAAGTATACTGTCCGTGCACCGTTTCCTGAATGTTGCCCAATGAGTCTGTAGCCACAATAGCTACCTGTTCTTGTGCAAACGGATTCTCTTTTACTGCAAAGAAATTGATATCTACAGCAGAAGCAGCAAAACTAAATTGTACCGTGCTGATCAGTAACACGCTTATCAGGAGTAGCTTTTTTATCATAATCAGTTATCAAAAGATGAATACGCCGCAAAATATATAACGGGGATAAATTTAAAACAAAATCAGGCAAAGTATTACTGATTGAGCAAAGTTGATCCTCAGCGCCCGAGCAGGAACAACAATGGTTCATCCAGTCGTTTAGCCCAATCCCTTTCCTGGTGGGTGGCCCCCGCAATTATTTTACTTTTAAAGTAAGCTGCTGTATACCCTTTGGCTTTCATCAATGAATCTACCCGTTGCTGGGCAGGCGCATAAAGAGAATCCAGGCCCTGTGTGCCATGGTCAAAATAAAATTTGTGGCTATTGGGTGGAGGCAAGTGCAGCTCCAGGTAATCAATCACAGCCAAAGGAATCTGCTTGTTCTGTTCAAATGTACCTATCCAATGAGTTGACATGCAAAAGCCGCCCGAAAATACCAACGGGTATTCACACAAAGCGTACAAAGTAACCATGCCGCCCAAACTGGAGCCGCCCATAAAGGTATGTCGGGCATCAGGGTAGGTGGCATACTGCCGGTCAATACTGGGCTTTAATTCGCTCACTATAAATTGCAGGTACCGGTCGGCAACCGGGCCGGTCGGCATGAGTTGCAATAAACGGCTGCGCTGCGGTTCCGGAATATTTGCCACCGGCTTTTCCGGGAAAAATTCAGCTTCGCGCCTGGCACCGTTGTTATCAATCCCAACCACGATGGTATTTTGCAGCCTGCCTGCCTTAAGCAGCTTACCCAAAGTTTCGTCTACTTGCCATTCCTGATGATTCCAGGTGGTGGTGGAATCAAATAAACCCTGCCCGTCGTGCATATACAGCACCGAATATTTCTTAGTGGTGGTATAGCCGTCCGGCAGCCAAACCTCAATATAGCGGCTGTCCACCAGATTTGAATGAAAAAAATAACGTCTGGCAGTACCGAAACTTACCTTAATGGTGGTAAAAGAGTCGGTTTGCAAGAAATGGTTTCTGGTTGTTTGATCAGCAGGCTTAAAGCCAACGCCATATTTGCCGGAAAAGGTATTAAAACTACTTAGCATCATTCCGCTAAAGCAAATCACTAAGAAAGTAATCAATGATTGTTTTCGCGCTTTTTGCATATTACCCAGCATTAATTGAGCAAACTTATGGACAGGTTGAGCGCCGTTGCATAAGCTACCCAAAATAGGTAGGGCAGCAGCAGCCAGGCGGCGGCTTTATACACCTTGCTGAAATAATACATACTGCCGCCTATACCAATCATCAGCAATATGATAACCGCCAGCGCCAGGTTGATTTGATGCAGCTTGAAAAAAGTAACTGACCACAAAAAGTTTAAAAGTAACTGTATAAAATGATAGGCTTTACTGCACAAATAAACATTGGAGGCGTTGCGCCGTTTCCAGATTAGATAAGCCGCAACAGCCATCAGGATATAAAGCAAAGTCCACACTGGTGCAAAAAGCCAGGGGGGCGGCGTAAAACCGGGTTTTTGAATGTGCTGATACCATCCCTTTATTTCGGGGCGGGTAAAAAGAGAAGCCGAAAAGCCGATACTCAGCGTGATTAACAAGCTGAGCGAAAACGGAAAAAACTCAAATTTGGTAACGTCGGCAGGTTCAGGGGTACTCATATGGGCAGTAACGGGCTGGATGCAGCCAAATATATACATTAATTGCCAAGCCGCTGCGACTGCTGTTTTAAATCAAATAACGCATCTTTAATCAGCTTTAAATGGCGTTCCAATACCGGCCGGACATCTTCAGACGAGGCGGTATGCACCAATGCATCTTCATAAGCGGAAACGGCTGCTTCGTCGCCCCGGATGCAATCGCTTATCAAACCCAAATCATTATTGGCGGTGAATGAAGTTTTAATATCTATCCATACCCTGTGCAAGGCGGC
>CAXTCH010000002.1:0-6580 GCA_964241945.1 uncultured Mucilaginibacter sp. | reverse complement strand
CCCTGTTCATAACATTAAACACCTTGCATCCGTATAAAATTATGGTATATTGCGCCACGTTATAAATTGATTATCAATTGTTTAACAATAGGTTAAGTTTCTAACCGAATAAACATCTATTTAATCAATAGACAAATAATTGCGGTCGCAATCCACCTTTATATAATTACAATGTGTCAAAAGTTTGCAGCCGTTTTATTCAGGATTTGCTTTGTGGGGTGGTTGGTGCTGGTGAGTTCTGTTATATGCAACGCTCAAACTGAACAGCGGATTAAATTCATCACTATTTCACCCAGCATTAATACCGGGCAAAATTACACGCCTTGGTTTGATGATAACCTGAACGACTTAGTGCCGGATAACTGGAACGCAGCGAATAACCAATACATTGATGTAACGCTCACCCTCCAGCAGCACAGCAAACTCACCAAATTAATTTTATATGATGGCGCCGGTGTGTTTGCAGATAATCCTGCCACCATTTATGCCGTAAACGGCACACAAAAAACACTTTTGGCTACCTTTACAGGTCCACAGTACAATGTAATAGACACTATTAAGCTGGCCGTTCCGGCAGAGGCTGACGCCATTATTGTGCATAAGTATGGCAACAACATTCCTCAAAAGATTTTTTTATACGGAATACCTGTAGGTACACCCGCTACCACCACTACAACTACCGCTCCTACACCGGCTTTGGTCAAAATTCCGGTTGATGGCAGCCGCTGGTATCAGCTGAACAGCGCCAGTGACGGCATTGCCGGCATGTTTGACGGAGACAGCACCACTGCTATTAAACGCGAATACGGAAAGATTTTTCAGAACTACGACGCCTACTACCCGGTAATGCCCGGCGAACAAATTGACTTGTATAAGGTGAAGTTTTACAGCAACAATGCCGACTTAGGAAACAATCCGCTCACTCTGTCGGTCATCACTTCGGATGGTAAACGGGTAAAAGTAGGCACCTTTCAGGGAGGGCAATACGGCACCTGGGTAGGACCCAATCCGAGCAAATGGCTGCCCGGCGATGCTGAATTTATGCTGGACTTACCTTACAAGAATATTAAATATCTGGTATTAAATTGCTGGTACGATTTCCCGCCCGAAATTCAGCTGTACGGCGTATATAAAGCAGGGGCAGCCAGTACAGCTGCTGTTAAAGGTTCATTTCCGCTAAAACAATACTTTGGGGTAAATGCCTTTGAGTGGAATTTTGAAAACCCTAATGCGCCCGACCGGATTGACACCAGCTTGATGTCGGCGGCCAAACCTTTTTCACAGGTACGGCATTATCTGGACTGGCGGCATCTGGAGCAAAGCGAAGGAAAATTCACTTTTAACGCCTCGCTTGCCGGCGGCTGGAATTATGATGCTTTATATCAGGGCCTGAAGGCCAAAGGTATTGATGTATTGGTAGATATTAAAACACTGCCCGATTACATGCTGGCCACCTATCCCGACAGCCTGAAAGACAGTGAAAACGTACCTGTTAAATACGGTAAAGATTTTTCAGACCCTGATTCCTATATTGAGCAGGCTCGTATGGCTTATCAGTTTGCAGCACGCTACGGCTCCAATACCGGTGTCGACAGCACGACCATAAACGTTGCACATATTTCACAATATCCCGGCGGGCCGGTTAACCTGACTAAAAAGGCTTTAGGCCTGGTTACCTATGTAGAGTGCGATAATGAGCGCGATAAATGGTGGAAAGGCCGTAAAGCCTACCAGACGGCCTGGGAATATGCCGCCAATCTTTCAGCTTTCTATGATGGCAACAAAAACACCATGGGACCAGGTGTGGGCATCAAAAATGCAGATCCTAACATGGTAGTCGTAATGTGCGGCCTGTCTTATACCAGCACTGATTATATTAAGGGTATGGTAGACTGGTGCCGCCAGCACCGGGGCTATAAGGCCAATGGCAGTGTTAATTTATGCTGGGATGTAATTAATTATCATTATTACTCCAATAATGGTGATGGTTCGCAGGGGGGTACAGCCACCCAAGGCGCAGCTCCCGAGCTGGCAGGAACGGCTGCAACCGCCCAGCAATTTATTGCGGCCGCTCATCAATATGCCGGCGACATGCCTGTATGGGTAACCGAGCTGGGGTATGATGTGAACCAGGGCAGTCCGCTTAAAGCTGTGTCCATTGGTGGTAAAACCGCCTTGCAAACGCAGGCCGACTGGGAACTGCGCTCGGCCTTATTATATGCCCGTCAGGGTGTTGCGCGTACATTTTTTTATGAAATGTATGATGATGACCTGAACAGCGCCACAGAGTTTAATTCATCGGGTTTAATCAACAGTAATAAATCTCGTAAACCGGTGGCTGATTATTTTTACCAGGCCAAACAGCTGCTGGGCGACTACGTTTACAAAAATACATTATCAACCAATCCGCTGGTAGACGTGTACCAGCTCAACGGAAAAGCAGCGTATATACTTACCGTACCCGATCAAAAAGGCCGCACAGCCAGTTATTCACTTACCTTAAACGGTGCTGATTCTGTAAAAATTTATAAACCCAAAGCGGGCAGCGCCCAGATGGATGTACAATATATAAAGCTCACTTCAGGAAAGCTGAATATCACGGTTACGGAAACCCCGCAGTTTGTGATTCCATTGGGTACTGCCTCAGCTAACCAAACCACCAGCACATCAACACCTGACACCAGCAGTGCAGGCACCGGAGATACCGCTACAGGAACGGGAAGCACCACTACAGGTACAGGAGCTACAGGAACCACCACCGGAAGTCAGGTAACCGACAACCCATCTGCTACCATCACTCCTGCTTTTATGGTATATCCTAACCCTACTGTCAGCGGTGTAAGTATCAGTTTTGAATCTAAAACGCAAAGCCAGGTAACTATTAGAGTTACCGATGCCAGCAGCGGAAAGGTATACAAACGGGTTGACACGTATGCCAATGCCAATACACCGTTTGCCCAGGCGGTAGACATGAGCAGCATGCCAAGCGGCGTTTACCTGATTGAAGTGAGGCAAGGCAGTACGGTTACGGTAAAAAAAATAGTGAAAATGAAGCAATAAAAACCGTTGCTTTCCACTGTCGAATCCTTAAAATTCATTAATGGTTTTTTAATTTTATCAGGATTTGATAAGCCCTATACCGGTCGTTCAAAATCACAATTGGCTGACACAGATTATCCCTATTTAAAGCTGCTTAGCTAAAACTATAACTTACATGTGGCTGTTGTAAATAAAAAGCCGGCACATGAAGAATTCGTATTTTAGAGCATTAAAACAAACTATTGGACTGGGACTTGTTGCCGGACTGAGGGCCAGCGTAGCCCCCGCAGTAGCCAGTAATTATTTAAGCAAGCACCCTGACAGTGATTTAAGGCGATCAAAACTGCGCTTTATTCAAAAACCGGTTACTGCTTTGGTGACCAAAGCTTTAGCTTTAGCTGAAATAGCAGGCGATAAAGCGCCCAATACTCCCAATCGGATTGTAGCACCGCAATTGGCTGCCCGCATGGCCTCGGGTGCGCTGGTGGGTGCTACTGTTTTCCGGGCTAACCGTGAATCGATGGTGGAAGGTATTGTTGTGGGTGGATTGGCTGCTTTGGCAGGTACCTTTGTTAGCTTTTATGCAAGAAAATATCTTGACACTGTGCCGCACGTAAAAGACACCTTTGTCGGCGCTTTTGAAGATGCCCTGGCTATTGGCAGCGGCGTAAAACTGATGAACACTAAATAAGGCAGTCGGCTTTTAAATTTTAATTTTGTTCATAATAAAGGTTTTTCTGGTTAAATTTGATTTTGACAGTTGCTTAAGCCTGATAGTTGAAGGAGGTACAAACAGGTATGAATGCGTTACAGAGAACCATATTAATTGCAGATGATGATAGGGCCATTGTGGAAGCTATCGCCATGGTGCTTGAATCTTCTGATTATGAAGTGATACAGGTGAATGACGGCACATCGGTAATGCAAGCCATTAAAGGTAACCCCGACCTCATATTGCTGGATATTATGATGGGTGGCCATGACGGGCGTACCGTATGCAAACAAATTAAACGTCAGGCTGCCACCCGCAATATTCCGGTGATTATGATTTCGGGCAGCCCTGATATTGAAAGTGCAGCTGCCGAATGCGGCGCTGATGCTTACCTGGCCAAACCGTTCGGCATGGAAGACCTTTTACAACGAATTACCTCTTTACTTATGGCAGCCTGATCTTCCTTTCCGGGTTTTAACATCAACAAATCCTTTCAAAAGTTTATGATTTATAGTTATCTGTAACTGTAAATTGCCTAAATACCATTATCTGTAGTTAAATTACTATTTTTACACTATCTGCTTAAACGCATGAGCCATAGGCTTATCCGAATAGTTTTCATAAATTGTACATTTATACTACCAAATAGTGACTTTCCAAGATTTTAATTTTAACGAGCAATTGGCTGAAGGACTGCATAGTATGGGCTATCAAACACCCACGCCTATTCAGCAACTGGCCATTCCGGTGGTGTTGCAAGGCAAAGATTTGATTGCCTGCGCACAAACCGGTACCGGTAAAACTGCATCATACCTGCTCCCTATACTTAACCTTATTGCTGGCAATCCAACGCAGCAAACCACAGCTCTCATTCTGGCGCCTACCCGCGAACTGGCTCAGCAAATTGACCAGCAAGCTGAAGGGCTGGCCTATTTTACAGGCCTTAGCTCTGTGGCGGTGTTTGGCGGAGGCGACGGCATTGTTTATGAACAGCAGCGCCGTGCTATACAAAATAAGGTAGATATTGTAATTGCCACACCGGGGCGCTTAATGGCGCACCTCAATTCGGGCGTATTGAAGTTTGAGCATTTACGCTACCTGATATTAGACGAAGCCGACCGCATGCTGGACATGGGCTTTGCCGACGATATTATGCGCATTGTAGGCCAACTGCCCAAAAAGCGGCAAACGCTTTTATTTTCAGCTACCATGCCACCTAAAATACGCAAGCTGGCACACAGTATACTTCATCATCCGGAGCAGATAAATATTGCTGTTTCACAGCCGGCAGCCGGCATCAGTCAGCAAATATACCATGTGCAGGATGAGCAGAAAGGCGCATTGATACGTCAAATTTTAAGTAGCGGGAAATACAGCAGTTCTATTGTGTTTGCCTCTACCAAAGAAAAAGTGAAGGCGGTGTACCGCGATTTAAAATCATCTCATTTTAACGTGAAGGCATTTCACTCCGATATGCAGCAACTGGAACGGGAAGAAATTTTACTGGCATTCAGAAACCGGCAGTTGCCGATTATTATTGGTACTGATGCGCTTTCCCGGGGCATCGATGTGGAAGGTATTGATTTGGTAATTAATTATGATGCGCCGCACGATCCGGAAGATTATGTGCATCGTATAGGTCGTACCGCACGTGCGGCTACTACGGGTACCGCTATCACATTTGTAAACCGGCAGGATAACCGCAAACTGCAAAATATTCAGCAGCTGATTGAAAAGCCCATTGAAGAGATACCCCTGCCTGATGACATTGCTGCCATACCGGTAAGCGAAAAATCAGGAAAATCGCAAAAACGGCACAAGCATCCTCGCCCTAAGCATAAAAGCAATAACAGGCCCCAAAAGCCGGCAGCCTCTAAATAAGCACAGAAGGATAAAATGAGTGAGTTAAAGATTGAAAATTCAATTATTCACTCATTATATCCGTCCATACTTTTCCCTCTACCCTTATTTATTCCGTCTTCAGTTTTAACAGACGTTCGGCATTACCATGGGTAATTTTTTCTTTGTCTTCCTCACTTACCTGCATTTCATTGATAAAGCGACGACCTTCCTCGTTGGCGCTGTAAGGGTAATCTACAGAGAACATAATACGGTCTGCCCCAAAAGTACTTAAAGCAGCTTGTAACGGCGGCTGGGTAAAAATACCGCTGGTGGTGATATACACCTGGTCTTTAAGCGTTTCGCTTACACTACGCTGATTAGCGCCTACTGCATTTGCTTTAAACATCACATCGCAGCGGGCCATCATCATAGGCAGCATTTCGCCCATATGGCCAATAATGAGTTTAAATTTCGGATAACGGTCTAAGGTTCCCGACACAATAAGCCGTAGCGTATGAATAGCTGTTTCTGAATGCCAGCCCCAGCCGGCAATAGATAAGATGGTTCCGGCAGTTTTAGGCAGATCACTGTAATAGGCGTCTGCAACTCCGTTGGGTGGCAAGCCCGGGTGGAGATAAACCGGGACATCTAAAGCCTGTGCGCGTTCAAATAAAGGCGCATATTTCGGATGGTCTAAAAACTCATCATGAGTAAGACCGTTAATTAAACCGCCTACAAATCCATACTTTTTCACGCAGTGTTCCAATTCATCTGCGGCCGCTCCGGGGTTGGTCATGGGCAAATGTGCAAAGGCGGCAAAGCGGTGAGAATAGCCGGCAATACGTTCGGCCACGGCATGGTTATATTCACGGGCGAATAACGGGCCGTCTTCGGGGCTCAATAAATCTGCGCCGATACCCGATACCGAAAGTACCTGCATCGTGATACCGTTTTCATCCATGGATTGCAGTCGCTGCGCGGTGATAT
>CAXTCH010000001.1:0-42078 GCA_964241945.1 uncultured Mucilaginibacter sp. | reverse complement strand
CATGATATGGCTTACCGCTTAATGCCCATTGTTGGCAGCATTGACATACTTATGGGCTCGCTAATGTTGTTTTACCCTATCCGGGCTATTGCTTTGTGGCTGATAGTTTGGGGTATAGTTACGGCCTCATTACGCCCCTTGTCGGGAGAGCCTTTTGCAGAAATGATAGAACGCGCCGGAAACTTTGGGGCGCCCCTGGCTTTGCTTTTATTATGCGGAGGCAGTGCTACCTTAAAAGGATGGTTTGCTCCGCTCAATAACCCCATTAAAGCAGAGGGTCACACCGGGGCCAAGGTAAAACTGTGTTTGAAGATTGTGGTATTCCTGCTGCTGTTAGGTCACGGCTGGTTAAATCTTATTGAGAAGAAATCTTTATTAACTCAATACCATTCGCTTGGCTTTAACAATCCGGAACAGACAGCACATTTATTTGGTATAGCAGAACTGGCGGCAGCATTTTCCGTTTGGATTGATGCATTGAGCCCCCTGCTTATTGTGCTGTTTGTCTGGAAAATATCTACCGAGCTGCTTTATCCTCATTACGAAGTTTTTGAATTTATAGAACGTGGCGGCAGTTATGGCACGCTATTATCTCTCTGGGTTTTACAACGCTCACGATCTCCCCTGATACCCGGCTTTCGCAAACCGATTCTCCGTACCCATTAATGAAAAGTTACTTACCGTTTGTAATGAATCGACTTAAATATTGTCTGCTGCTGTTTATCAGTTTTTTATTAGCTGCCTGCCATGCAAAACACAAAGCGGCATCTTTAAGCGATGCTGAAATTTTGCATCAGAATGAAGATAAGCTCACTCAGGTAATTATTTACGACGTGTTCACCCCACCGGTGGCCAGTCGCATCTATGGCTATACTTCGCTGGCGGCTTATGAGGCTATGCGTTATGCCAACCCTAAGTACAACTCGCTTATCACACAGCTAAAGGGCTTTGGTGTACCGCCGGTACCGCAAAAAGGAAAATCCTATAATTTTGTGCTTGCAGCTACTAAAGCTTTGTTTACCGTAGCGCATAAAGTTACTTTTTCAGTAGATACGCTTAAAAAATATGAAGACGGCGTTTATACTGATTTTAAAGACCGGCTGGATGATTCTACCTATGCCCGCTCTGTAGCCTTCGGCGAGCAAATAGGCAAATTAATTTTGAAGCGCGCCAGCGTAGATAACTATCCGCAAACCCGTGGCAAACCCAAATACTTGGGTCACAACGGCGAGGCAGAATGGCGCCCTACGCCTCCCGATTACTTTGATGGTGTGGAATATTGCTGGGGTACCATGGAGCCGTTTGCTATCAATTCGTCCAAACAGTTTCCGCTGCCTCATCCGCCGGCTTACAGCACCGACACCA
The DNA here is from genome assembly GCA_964241945.1 of uncultured Mucilaginibacter sp. Classification (GTDB taxonomy): domain Bacteria; phylum Bacteroidota; class Bacteroidia; order Sphingobacteriales; family Sphingobacteriaceae; genus Mucilaginibacter. The sequence continues at coordinate 40,713 of CAXTCH010000001.1, read as the reverse complement.
CCAGCGTATATTATCGGCAGGCCAAAGAAGTATATAACACCAATAAGCATTTGACCACTGAGCAAACCACTGTAGCCCGTTTTTGGGACGATAACCCATTTGCCACACAGCACGACGGGCACATTACTTATGCCAATAAGAAAATCACCCCGGGCGGTCATTGGATGGGTATCACAGCTATTGCCTGCCGGCAAACGCATGCGGATGCCGTGAAAACGGCACAAGCCTATGCGCTTACTGCTATTGCCCTGTACGATAGCTTCATTTGCAGTTGGGAAGCAAAATATGAATACAGCTATATACGCCCGGTATCAGAAATTAATGAAATGATTGACCATTACTGGACGCCTTTATTGCAAACTCCACCCTTTCCGGAATATCCGGCAGGTCACGCTGATATCAGCGGCGCTTCGGCTACTGTACTTACCCGTGTATTTGGTAATCATTTGGCGTTTCGTGATACTACCGAGCGACGGTACATCGGTATGGAACGCCATTTTGATTCTTTTCTGAATGCAGCAGATGAAACCGCTATAAGCCGGTTTTACGGTGGCATCCACAATAAAAACAGCTGCCTGATGGGAGCGGTTCAGGGTAAAAAAATTGGGGACTTTATTTTAAGTAAACTGAGGTTATACAACGAATAACACACCCTTTAACCTTAATTTAATTATGATTAAACTTATACTTCCGATAAAATATTCGCGCTGGCTTGCGGCATTACTGCTAATTGTAAGCTTTGAGCACCAAGCATCGGCTCAAACTGATGCAGATGCCATCATGATCCCTAAAAATTATTTCTGCGCCGGCGCAATGTACAGTTACGGCAGTTGGACCAATTACTGGGAAGGAACATTAAAACGTAATAACTTAAACATTGGCCGTGTAAGTACCAATATGTATGTGGCTATGGCTAATTATGGTATCACCAACCGCCTGAACGTATTAGTAAGCGTTCCTTATGTGACTACCAACGCCTCAGCCGGAACTTTGTCGGGCATGCATGGCTTTCAGGATTTGTCTGCTACTATCAAATGGATGCCGTTAAGAACGGGTATCGGCAATGGCCAGTTTTCGGTTTACGCCATTGGTACCGGCGTACTGCCGCTCAGTAATTATGTGGCTGATTTTATGCCGACCTCCATTGGTATACACAGCAAGCAACTGGCCGGCCGTTTGTTGCTGGATTATAAATATCACCACTTCTTTGTTACCGGTTCAGGTCAGTATGCTTATCGAAGTGATATTACCATTGACCGGAACGCTTACTATACAACCGAACTGATTTACAGCAATAAGGTTCAGATGCCGAATGCTACAGTATTTAACTTCCGCGCCGGCTACCGTAGTCCGAAAGTAATTGCTGAGGCGGTAGTCGATAAAATGACATCTTTGGGTGGATTCGACATTCGCCGGAACGACATGCCCTTTCCAAGCAATAGAATGGATGCTACCAGCGTGGGTGTGAATTTTAAATATTCTTTCGGCAATGGCTTAGAGCTTACCGGCGGCAGCGATTATGTGGTTGCTGGCCGCAACGTAGGGCAAAGCACCATCTTCCATGGCGGCGCTTATTACCTTTTTAACTTACATCCTACTAAACATTAATCTCAATACGAATTAGTTATGAAAAAATATATATACTATTTAAATTTGATACTCTTGCTGGTCGTGTTGTGCAGTTCCGCCTGTAAAAAGGAAGTTATAAGCCGCACTGCAAATTATGCTGCGCTTTCTCCGTCAAACGAAGATTTAAATGCTGACACCTGGAAGCCCATATTACTTACCGGGTTCAGCGACTTAACCGTAGCTACACCGGATGCCGTAAATTCGCCTGCTTACGTTGCTGATCTTAACGAGATTAAAGGTTATCAAAAAAACTTAACCAGCGAACAGCAGGCCAATATCAAGTACTGGAGCGCAGGAGCCGTGCTGCGCTGGAACGAGATATTGCGTGAATTGGTAGCTAAATATAATTTACCTCCGTACCAAAATCCGGATGGTACCTATCCTATTCCGAGCTCTGCAAATCCGTTCGCTTATCCTACATTCCCGTTTTCCAATCCGCCATATGCCGCACGTTCTTATGCTTATATCAGCGCTGCCCAGTATGATGCATTGATAGCGGCCTGGCATTTCAAGAAAATGTATAATCGGGCAGCACCCTATAAAAATGACACAGGTGTGCAGGCACTGATACCCAAAACCGATTTACCTTCTTACCCCAGTGAAGATGCCGTAGTAGCAGGCACCGTGGTACAATTGATGAAACTGCTGTTTCCGGCAGAAATAAGTTACATTGAGGAAAAAGAAGCTGATGAAAAAATGTATCGTCTTTGTGCCGGTGCAAGTGTCCGCAGCGATTGGGATGCCGGGGAAGCGCTGGGCAAGCAAGTAGCTGATAAATTTGTTGTCCGTGCTAAGGGTGACCGTGCAGGCGCTGCTGTGGGTACACCTACCCTGTGGGCACAATTGCAAACTCAAACCGCTGCCACCGGCGAAACACCCTGGATCAGTTTAGAATTGCCCAGACGTCCTCCTATGCTGCCGTTGTTTAGCAAAGTAAAACCATTTTTGTTTGATTCATTGACGGTAATTGCCCTGCGTCCGCCTGCACCGCCATCTGTAAAATCCGACCAATTTAAGCAGGAGTTGGCAGAAGTGGCTAATGTAACCAAAAATATTACCCGCGAACAAAATGCACAGGTATCTTTCTGGGCAGATGGCGCCGGCACCTATACGCCGCCCGGCCACTGGAATGCAATAGCTGCCGATGAGTTTGTAAAACAAAATTATAGTGAAGTGCGCTGGGCCCGTAACCTGGCCTTAATAAATATGGCCATGATGGATGCTGGTATTGTGTGCTGGGACACTAAATATCATTATTTTAACGCCCGTCCATCGCAGATGGATAATAATGTTAAAACGCTAACCGGTGTACCTAATTTCCCTTCGTATACCTCCGGTCACTCCAATTTCAGTGCGGCCGCATCAACTGTACTTACTTATATACTGTCAGATAGAGGAACAAAATTTAGCGACCTGGCTATGCAGGCCGCCATGTCGCGCTTGTATGGCGGTTTACATTACCGTACAGATTGTATGGTAGGGTTAACTACCGGCGCAAAAGTAGGTCAGTATGCGGTGGATCGTGCCAAATCTGATGGTGCAGATACGCCCTAAAAATAGTTTGTTGATTATTGTTAGTTTAAGCGGAAATGCCCGGCATTGAAATGCCGGGCTTTCTGGTTTAAAAGCGCAACGTTTCCTGCTGGTCGAAAAACCTGCCAATAGCATTATCTAGAGACGGCATAATATAGCCATGTTTACTCTTCATTGAACTGAATTTTGGCCTTTTGGCCTTCAAAGCTAAGTCCTGTAAAGTTACTGATTCAATCAATTTCGTATCTAACCGCTTATGTTGGGCAATTTCCAAAGCCAGTTCAAACCAGCTTACGGTGCCTTTATTGGTTAAATGCCATATTCCGCGTTCATCATCTATTAATAAATCCAAACTGGTATTTACCAGGTCGGGTACATAAGTTGGCGAAATAAACACGTCGCTTAATGTTTGTACAGGCCGCTTGCTCTGTAAGTTCTGCAAAGTACCATGTACAAAATTATAGGTATCCCATGGGCCAAAGAAAGCGCTGGTGCGAATTACCAAAGCGTTAGTATTCGCTCGCATTACCTGCTTTTCAGCCTGTGCCTTACTTTCTCCGTAAACATTCAGCGGATTGATCGCATCGTTTTCTTCATAGGTAGCATTTTTTACTCCGTCGAACACAAAGTCGGTTGAAAACGTCATCAGTTTTATACCGTGCTGCTCACACGCCATTGCTAAGTTTTCAGGGCCTTGTGTGTTACTCAGGAAGCAGGCCTCTTTCTGAACCTCTGCATCATCGACCCTTACAAAACCGGCTGTATTAATAATAGCCCAAGGTTTGAATTGATGTATCACCTGCTGTATTTGAACAGGATCAGTGATATCCAGCTCATCACGACTTAACAATTTATACTTTAAATGCCGTTCTTCGCAGATGCGTGCAAACGCCTTGCCTAAAGTGCCTGTTTTACCGGTGATCAGCAACGGCTGGCAATCGTCATGTTGATTTGCACTATGAGTAACCAGTTTATTAAAACGGTAAATCACCCTGCTATCGCGGTTCCACCATCCTTCCTCGCACAATACGGGATGCTTAAATTCCTTGCCCTGAGCAAAAGCTGCCACCATTTTACAAATAGCTGTTGAGCGCGGTTCACCTGAAAGTACATCAAAAGCACCTGCTTCATAGGTGCCGAAAGGGTGCGTAAGCAATTTGTTCCAGCCAAAAGATCCTAATAGAGCCCAGGAAGTGATACCTCTTATATCAACCCCATCTTTTTCTAATCGAAGTGCATCCTCCCATACGTATTTAAACCAGCGCAATTGTTCTTCACGCGTACAGTGCAAGTGCACTTCGGTAATTGCGATGGGCAGTTGATAATCTTTCCAGGCATCCATCACCAAAGTATATGGACCGTCAGGCTTGGTTTTGTCTACCCGCACTGTTTCCACATCAGCATAGGTATGTCTGCCGTTGCTGCCCTGAACATGCGGGGGATAGTGCTCAATATTTTCGTCTAAATAGCGTTCAGAAGTGATGTAGTGATTCAGCCCCATAATATCGGGCGGACAAGGATTTTCTAAAAAGAAATTCAACTCCTGTTGCTGAATACCTGAGTTAAGAATGTAATCCCAAAAGAAATGGCCAGGTTTAACTCTGCCACATAATAAATCGAATCCGAGCCAACGGCGGCGGTTTTCAAATTCTGCCTGGTATTCCAGCAATGGCGTACTATGCACTTTACCCAAATCCTCCGTCTGCACCAATTTGGCCTCCGGGTTTACTTTTCGTATTGCCTGCATAGCCAACACAGTAGCCTTACACTCACTGATTAAAACTTTGTGAAATGTGTAGTCATCATGCCCATGCGGAAACCATACGCCATACAAACCGCAAAAACGTGCGGTAGTTAACGGTTCATTAATAGGTGTATAATAAGTAAGCCATGGAAACTTGCGGGCTACCTTATCGGCGTAATCAGCTAAACCTTCGGCGAAAGTATCATCCATTAAGGTTACAAAAGCCGGACCACTGCCATGATGCACCAGGCCAGCAATAGGCTCAATGCCCAGCTTTTGCATTTCATTGAAACGTTTTTCGGAAAGGCTCCAGTCTATCACTGTATCTAAAGTGGGTTGATGTTTTTCCCACAATACAGGATACCTCAGCTTTTGGATACCCAGGTTTGCGATTTCCTTTATATCATTATCCCTAATGTAATGCCCTGAATAAGTTAGCTGATCAAAATATTCGTTTTTTACCCGGTTAATGGTGCATTCTAAACCGCCCCAAATTTCCATACTTATAATTATAAATTACCAAAACAGATAACAGCCTTTTCTCAAAAAGTTGCGTGCCGGCCGCACATTTAAATCTTCCTTTTACACATCGCAACTTTGTACTTGTAACAATATCTCTTTGTATATTTATAGTACAACCCAATTCTCAATTGGTTTGCTATAACTGTTTTAGTGACATTAACAAGTGAAGAATAACAACATTGTTACTATTATTTAAATTTATTTCTGGAAATCAGCATAAATATTTATTCAATCAATGTTTTTAACTACGGCTACCACTCACACTTAAGTCGCTTAACCATTGCTCTTTCAGTGACCTTTAAATCTTGAGCAGTTAGATGATGCGCTTTAATATGTTTTCCCACAAAAAAAGCCTGATTGCAACAACAGCAATCAGGCTTTTTCAGTATAGGTTTAAGGGTTCCTTATAGTTCCCGTACCCAGATATTTCTGTAACTTAAAGGTTCGCTTTTATCTCCATGCGCCTGCAACTTTATAGGAGCCGGGCCATGCTGCTGATAATGCGGCTGACCAATATATAGAGTTGGTCCTTTCAATTCGATATTGTTTTCTACCAATACGCCGTTGAACAATACGGTTACACGTGCCGGCGTTTTCATTGAGCCATCGCCGCTAAAAGTAGGCGCTGTCCAGATCACATCATAACTTTGCCATTCGCCCGGTTTGCGCGCCGGATTAGCCAACGGAACAAACTGCTTATATATACTTCCGGCCATACCATTGGTATAAGTTTCATTTTGATATGAATCCAGCACCTGCAACTCGTAACCAGCATCGCCCTTGCCTATAGAGGCTAAAAATACACCGCTGTTACCCCTTGCCTGACCGGTACCGGTAATGTTTGAAGGTATGCGCCACTCAATGTGCAACTGGTAATTGGTAAAAGCCTGTTTAGTTTCGATGTTTCCCGAGGCTTTATTTACTGTCAGTATGCCATCAGCCACTTTCCAGTCGGCCGGTTTACTGCGATCTGCCGTAGTTACCCACTGATCTAAATTTTTACCGTCAAATAAACGGATGGCATCCGAAGGCGCATCATTCACATAGTTTCCGGGAGTTACCTTTGGGGGAACCGGCTTATAAATTTCAGTGTCTTCGGGTTTGGTATATTGCTGAGCGTGTGCCATATATGTACTGCCAGCTAATAAAGCGGAAAGTACCCAAATCTGTTTTTTCATATGTAGATTATTTATTGATTACAATTAGAGCTTTAACGATTTTTTCATGTAAGAAGCGCTTTCAGCTATACTCACAAATGGATCAATGTTGGTGAAATTTTCCTGCTCCATGATAAAGTGATGCACCCCGGCAGCTTCTGCCTGCGGAATGATAGCCTTAAAGTCGATATCTCCTTTGCCGATTTCGGTAGTGGTATCCGGATTCGATTTATCCCGGTCCTTTACATGCACAAACGCATAGCGGCCTTTGTGCGCTTTCAGAATTTTTATCGGATCCTGTCCTGCGCGTACCACCCAATAAATATCCATTTCCATATGCACTAATGCAGGGTCGGTATATTTAAGTAAAGTGTCGTAAAAAGTGGTACCTTCAACCGGTTTCCATTCAAAATTATGGTTGTGGTAACCTACCTTCAGCCCTTCTTTCTTAATGGCTTCTGCCAGTTTATTCATATTTTCAGCCACTTTCATAAAGTCGGCCTTGGTCCGGATCAGGCTTTCGTTTAATGAAGGAACAATCAAATAGGTTTGACCGGTGGTGTGTGCTACCTTAATATATTCGTCGAGTTGCTGACGACTGCCATCTTTGAAAAAAGCATTTAAATCATAGTGCCCGCTGGCAGTGGTTAAGCCATGCGATTTGAGCAGACTGCTAAACTCTTTTGAGTTTAATCCCCAGAAACCACTCTTCATATCATAACCAAAGGTTTCCACCTCCTGATAACCGGCTTTGGCTACCTGTGCAATGGCGCCCTTTAAATCCTTAGGTAATTGATCGCGCAAGGTATATAGTTGAATGCCTACTTTTTTAACCGGGGCTGCAGCCAATGAGAGCGATGGTTTAAGCAGTGCGGCGGCAGACACTAATCCTGCCTGAGCTAAAAATGTTCTTCTGGTGGTTGTCATGTTTTATATTTTGGTTTTTGATTGGTTAGTATTTAATGCCTATACGTCACAAATCTGCACCGCTTGTTTCAGTGAAGCCAATTTATCTTTACGGGCTGGTACAAACTCCTGTCCCACAAAGCCTTTAAAGCCGGTTGCCTTGATAGCACGCATCACTGCCGGGTAATACAGCTCCTGAGTATCATCAATTTCATGCCTGCCCGGTACGCCTGCGGTATGATAATGCGCTATGTATTGATGATAATCATTTATGTTTTGAATGATGTCGCCATTTTGCACCTGCATGTGATAGATATCAAACAAGAGTTTGAAATTTTCCGACCCTGTGCGTTTAGCCAATTCGGCACCCCAATACGGGCGGTCGCACATATAATCTTTATGATCTTTCTTACTATTGAGCAGTTCCATTACCAGTATAACACCATACTTTTCGGCCAGGGGTAATATTTGCTTTAGGCTTTCCTCACAATTTTTTAAGCCGGTCTCGTCATCCATTCCCCTGCGGCTGCCGCTAAAACAAATCAAATTTTTATATCCCGCTTTAGCCACCAGCGGAATCATATCCGTATAATTTTTAATCAGCGTTGCATGGAAGCGCTTATCATTAAAACCATCCGTAAGGTTAATTTCGGCACCATTGCAAATAGGCGATTCCAATCCATGCTTTTTTACTGTCGGCCATTCTTTAGGCCCTAACAAATCAATTCCGCGGATACCTATTTTTTTGGCCTCTATACAAAGCTCATCTAAAGTAAGCTCACTGAAGCACCAATGACTTACTGATTGGTTGATGTCACCTTTAAAATGATATTCTTCTTCCGCTTCATTCATGGTAAAGGGCTGGAGTTTACCCGACACGCCGAACGCCGCCGTACCTGCCAGCATATTTTTAATAACCGCTCTGCGCGTTTGATGATTTGACATGAATTGGTACATTAAGTTTAAACTTCCAGGCGAACATCTTTATCAGCACCCAAAGCTGCGTCAGTAACATTTTGAGCAATTTGATTACGGTCGCGGAAAAACAGCAGGAATAATAATAACACCACAGCAGCTATACCAGCAGGAATCAGCCAAACAGCTTGCCAGTTGTGCATAGTAGCGGAAATTTTATGACTTTCCACAATCGGACCTGAAATGTATGAGCCGATCAACATGCCCACACCATAGGTAGCCAGGGTGATAAAGCCCTGAGCAGCACTTTTGAATTGTTCGCCGGCTAAGTTATCTGTATAAATTTGCCCCGTTACAAAGAAGAAGTCATAGCATACACCATGTAATATGATGCCGCCAATCAGCATCCAGTAGTTTGCGTCGATGTTTCCATAAGCAAACATGACATAACGCAATACCCAAGCCAGCATACCCACCGCCAGCATTTTTTTTACACCTAAACGAACAAAGAAAAATGACATCAATGCCATGAATAATAATTCGGAAAACTGCCCTAAAGCCTGCTTACTGGCAGCACCTTTCATCCCGATTTCATTTAGGAAAGGGTTGGTGAAATTATAATAAAATGCCAGGGGTACGCAAATTGCTATGGATGCTATGAAAAACACTAAATACGATTTGTTTTTTAGCAGCCCGATAGCATCCAATCCTAAAATATCTCCGATTGATGTTTTTAATCCTTTTTTTATCGGAGGGGTATCGGGAAGCGTGAAGCTCAGAAAGCCTAATATTAAAGATGCGGTACCTGCCATCTTGAAAGTAAGTACCAGGCTGCCGCTCTGCTCCCATCCCAGCCAGCCGATAGTTAATCCCGCTACAATCCATCCTAAAGTGCCTAATACACGTATCGGCGGAAATTCCTTACTCGGGTTAGTCATTTGCCTGAAAGCAACTGAATTAACCAGTGCAAGCGTAGGCATATACAGAATCATGTATAGCAGCAACACCGGATAGAAGTTATCGAAATTGGAAATGGTAGTAATATACCATAACAAGCCGCCGCCAATCAGGTGAAGAACACCAAGTATACGTTGCGCGGAAAAAAACTTATCGGCAATAAGCCCTATAATAAACGGAGCGATGATAGCACCAAACGATTGTGTAGCATAAGCTACTGCATTTTGCACATCCGTAGCCCGTATGGTTTTTGCAAGATAAGTGCCCAGCGTTACAAACCATGCACCCCAGATGAAAAACTCCAGGAACATCATGATAGATAACTTAGCTTTGATGGTAGCGGTCATGGTTTTTAGGTTTATGGGGTTAGTGAAAGCGCTTATTTAACTGATAAAATATATTTTACCATCAGTTTAGCCGAGTCGGGTGACAGCTGAGGGTGAGCTGACATAGGTACATCGCCCCAATGACCAGCGCCACCCTTAATGATGTGCTCGGCCAGCATATCCATGTCTTTATCGGTATATTTTTTTGCTACATCAGCATAGGAAGGTCCTACCAGCTTTTCGTGTTCTTTATGGCAACCTAAACAGTCACTTTTGGCAATGAGCTGTGCGCCCGGATCGCTCGGTTTGCTCATTCCTGTACCAGCATTCGTTGAGCCGATATCAGCTCTTGTCGAGTCATAATTACCGCCCGATTGATATTTGCCGGTGTGATCACTGGCCTGGGCGCTATCCTGGGTATTGTCACTGCTGCCACCACCGCGGCCGCAGGCTGCTAATACCGAACTTAAAGCCAAAACTATTAATACCTTTTTCATGTGTTAGAGTGAATTGATTATTGTATGCCTAATGTTTTTTTATTTAATGACTCGTCCGTGCCTGATGCTGCAAAGTCATCAAATACACGATCAGTTACATGAATAATATGTTCTTTGATAAATTGTGCCCCTTCACGCGCACCATCTTCCGGATGTTTGAGCGCACATTCCCACTCGAGTACTGCCCATCCAGGGAAATCATACTGCGCCATTTTGCTAAAGATCGCTTTAAAGTCTACCTGACCATCGCCCAGTGAACGGAAGCGACCCGCACGGTTTACCCAGTCCTGATAACCTCCGTACACACCTTGTTTACCTGTAGGATTAAATTCAGCATCTTTTACATGGAACATTTTAATGCGCTCATGATAGATATCGATATAATCCAGGTAATTTAATGCCTGCAAAACAAAATGCGACGGGTCGTATAAAAGGCAGGCTCTCGGGTGCTGGTTTACCTTGTCCAAAAACATCTCGTAGGTAACGCCGTCATGCAAATCCTCGCCGGGATGAATTTCATAGCAAAGGTCGATGCCGTGCTCGTCAAAAGTGTTCAGAATAGGTTCCCAACGCCTGGCCAACTCGGTAAAACCAGTTTCAACCAAACCCGCCGGGCGTTGCGGCCAGGGATATACCATAGGCCACAGGAAAGCGCCGCTAAACGTAACATGCGCCTGTAAACCCAAATTTTGCGAAGCTTTAGCTGCATATTTTAATTGCTGAACAGCCCAATCTGTACGCGCTGAAGGGTTGTTGCGTACTTGCTGCGGAGCAAAACCATCAAACAACTGATCGTATACCGGGTTCACGGCGACTAATTGTCCCTGCAAATGGGTAGAAAGCTCTGTAATTTCCACGCCGGCTTCTTTGGCAATACCGACAATTTCGTCACCATAATCCTTGCTTTCAGCAGCTTTTTGCAAATCTATAAAACGTGCATCCTGTGTGGGTAACTGGACGCCTTTATAACCTAAGCCGGCAGCCCACTCGCATATCTCTTTCAAGCCGTTAAACGGGGCCTGATCTCCGATAAATTGAGCGATAAAAATAGCCGGGCCTTTGATTGTTACCATAGAAAGTTATTCAGTTTTAAATACTGTCCATTTCCGGTCTGACAGACCCGAAGCGATTATATTCTCAATAAAAGCCATACCACGTATCCCCTCTTGTATACCGGGGTAGTCTAACCGTTCCGGTTGGGTTATTTCATGGTTAAGTTTGGCTTTTACAGTTAAAGCGAAATTGCGGTAAAGGTTGGCGAATGCCTCCAGATATCCTTCAGGATGCCCAGCCGGTGTACGCGTATTATGCCCTGCAAAGCTGCTGTTGTAACTGCCACCAGTTCGCCGTATTTCTGTTGGTTGGTCTGCCCACTTGATATATAAAGAGTTTGCGTCTTCCTGATGCCATTCCAAACCACCCTTTTCACCGTATACTCTTACTTTAACTTTATTTTCTTCGCCGGCAGCAATTTGCGTAGCAAATAAAACACCGCTGGCATTTTCTGTAAACTTCAATAAAGCTGCGCCGTCGTCATCCAGTTTACGGCCACTTACAATTACATTGATGTCGGCACATAAATGGGTAACCTGCAAACCGCTTACATATTCAGCTAAGTTGAAAGCGTGTGTACCAATATCACCCATAGCGCCGGCGATGCCGCTTTTTGCAGGGTCGGTTCGCCATGCCGCTTGTTTGTTATCACTGCCTTCCTCAAAATTACTCAACCATCCCTGAGGATATTCTATATATACTTTACGCACAGCGCCCAGTTGACCAGAAGCGATGATTTGTTTAGCTTCCTTAACCATAGGATAACCAGTATACGTATGTGTTAAGCAAAACAAATTACCTGTAGCTTCAATTACCCGGGCTAACTCCTTTACCTCCTGCAGGTTGAAAGTTGCCGGCTTATCCAGTATGACATGGTAACCATTTTCCAGCGCCATCTTAGTTGGCTCAAAATGCACATGGTTGGGGGTTACAATACTAATTACCTGCACTCTTGTTTCCGCCGGAAGCTGGTTCTCCTTCTCAATCAGTTCCTGATAGGAATTGTATATCCGGCTTTCAGGTACATTGAGCAGTAAACCGCTGGCATGTGATTTTTCGGGATTACTGCTGAAAGCACCGCATACCAGCTCATATTCATCATCCATGCGTGCAGCGATGCGGTGTACAGCGCCGATAAAGGCACCTTGCCCGCCGCCGATCATGCCTAATCGTAATCTCATTGCAGGTAGAAGTACGCTTACAAATTAAGCTAAAGCAAATGCTTTATCACCTTTTTTGTAAGGGTAATCACCAATAAATTTACCAGGTACCGGCACATAGCGCATTGCTTTGGTACAACCAGGTTCGGAAGTAAAGAACCCTAATAAAGTCAACTCTTTCACCATACGGAAGTAATGGTTAGGTGTGTTAGGTTTCTGGGTTTTACTATAAGCCTGCTGTTCTTTGTCTAGGTCAACCAAAACTGCAGTACGTTGCTCTGGCGTTAGCTCCATGAACTTTTTACTGAACTTCTTATTGCTGGCATCGTCAATTTTCGAACGGCTGGTCAGGAATACTTTCTGGTCTTCTGGTGCATAGCAGTCGCGCACCATCACGGCCATAAACTGCCCTACGTTAGCGTCTTTAGCGCCCGGAGTTTTGGTGGCAGGTAATATTGTTTCGCCTACTTCGTTAAAAAAGGCAACATGCTCCTGATCAAACAGTTCTTCAACTTTATCAGAGCCTGATTTACAGCCTGAAAGGAAAAATTCAGTTCCTATTATAGTGCCGCCCATCAACAGGGCAACACGTTGTATGGCATCTCTTCTATTCATCTTATTTAATGAGTGAATGAGTTTGTATTAAATTAATGGATAAGGCAGATCTACTTAAATAGCTGACCTGCCTTATGTTAAAATTATGAAGTGAAATTCCAGCCCTCGCGGTACTGACGTTTTACATATTGGTTTACAGCATCAAAGTTACTTACTTTCATTGCAGCATTATCCCACTGGTACTTAAATTGCCCGCCCGGCAGGTCATGTCCGCGAACAGCAAGGTTAGCCATCAGCAAGGCTTCGGTCAATGGTCCGGCTACCTCAAAAGGTGAGCTTACCTCCATTTTACCATGGCCGGCTAAACAAGCTTCCACCCACTGCGCATAGTGTCCGTTAGCGCCACCCGGTACACGGGCCCATTTCTTCGGTGCATTTACTTCTGCCGTGCGCGATTTAGGCAACAAAGTAGCCGCATCTGAATAAGTGCTGGAGAACATTTTACCCTTAGTACCTATAAATAAAGTACCATTGCCGTTCTCGCCGCCCCAAGGCTCATTGGCTCCTAATTCTTCAGGGCGCTCGGGCTGTATGCCTCCGTCCATCCAATGCACGGTAACATCACCTTGCGTTTTGGCTGTTTTCGGAAATATCAAGGTAATGTGGCTCGAAGGCGGGCAGCTTTCCGGAAATTCGCCTTTCTTAAATTCGTCAACATATATACTGCCTACACTGGCCTGTACGCTTTTTACATATTGGAGACCCAATACGCGGAATGGCGCTTCTACCAGGTGACAACCCATGTCGCCTAAGGCTCCGGTACCATAATCCCACCAACCGCGCCAGTTGAATGGAACCAGTTTGTCCACATAATCTTTTTTAGGTGCGGTACCCAGCCACAAGTCCCAATCCAGTTCCTTCGGGATGTTGGAGTCGGGCTTAGGCCATGCAATGCCCTGCGGCCATACCGGACGGTTGGTCCAGCAATAAATGGTATGCACATCACCCACTAAGCCAGCATCGTACCATTCAGACAGTAACCGGGTGCCATCATTTGAAGCGCCCTGATTGCCCATCTGGGTTACCACTTTATACTTTTTGGCAGCCTCCGTTAGCATACGGGCTTCCCAAATATCATGCGTTAACGGCTTTTGCACGTACACATGCTTGCCCATGGCCATGGCATGATGTGCAATAATAGCATGGTTATGATCCGGCGTTGATACAGATACGGCATCAAAGTTTTTACCTTCTTTTTCCAGCAGCTGGCGCCAGTCTTTATAATATTTTGCTTTCGGGAAATTTCTTACCGTAGTTGCGGCACGGCGATCATCCACATCACATAAATACGCAATGTTAGCTTTACCACTTTTTGCAAACATGGCGATATCACTTTCACCTTTACCGCCTGCACCTATACCGGCCACATTTAACATATCGCTGGGTGCACGAAAGCCCTTGCCACCCAGTACATGGCGTGGCACAATCATGAACGAAGCGGCAGCTATGGCGCCGGTTTTGATAAAGTCTCTACGGGTAGTACCTGGTTGTACTTTGTTTTCTTCTTTCTCACTCATAGGTTATTAGTTTATAATTAGTTAAGAAAACTTATATGTTACCTTTTTTTAATTCGCTCACGGCATAATCAGCTGCGCGGGCAGTAAGTGCCATGTACGTTAATGATGGGTTTTGACAGGCAGTTGAGGTCATGCAAGCACCATCCGTAACAAATACGTTCTTGGCATCCCATACCTGGTTCCACTCGTTCAATACCGAAGTTTTTGGATCGCGGCCCATACGTGCAGTACCCATTTCGTGTATACCTTTACCAAGCACGGCCTCAGTGGTATAAGTTTGTACTTTTTTAACGCCTGCTGCTTCCAGCATTTCTTTGGCATCCTGCATCATGTCAACGCGCATCTTCATTTCGTTGTCGCGTATTACGGCATCAATTACCGGAACAGGTAAGCCCCATGCATCTTTTTTGGTTTTATGTAAGCTTACATAATTTTCGTGGTATGGCAGGGTTTCACCGAAACCGCCAATGCCCATAGTCCATTCTCCCGGTTCAGAAAGTGCATCTTTAAATTCACCGCCGATATTCATTTCCGCGATATCACGGCTCCAACGCTCACGGCTGGCTCCACCCTGATAACCAAATCCCCGGATGTAATCGCGTTTTTCACCATTTAAATTACGGTAGCGAGGAATATAAATACCATTGGCACGGCGACCGAAATAATATTTATCATCATATCCGTCAACCACACCTCCGGCGCCTACACCCAGGTGGTGATCCATCAGATTATGCCCCAGTTCGCCGCTGCTGCTGCCTAAACCTGCCGGCCAGATATCAGTAGCTGAATTCATAAGTATCCAGGCTGAATTTATAGTGGAAGCGTTAACAAAAATCACTTTTGCATAATACTCATAAGTTTTATGAGTTTCTGCATCAATAATTTCCACGCCTTTGGCTTTCTTGGTGTCTTTATCGTACAAGATTTTTGTAACGATAGAAAAGGGACGCAGCGTTAGATTGTTTGTTGCCGCTGCTGCAGGTAAAGTGGCCGACTGGGTACTGAAGTAAGCACCGAACGGACAACCCAACCAGCATTTATTGCGGTACTGGCAATTGGTGCGTGCATAATGCGGTACGGTAATGTTGGCAGTACGGCCGATAATCATATCACGCTGGTTTTTATAATGCTGTTTTAAGCGGGCGGCAACGTCTTTTTCCACTACGTTCATTTCCATAGCAGGCATGAAATCACCGTCGGGTAAAATGGCCAAACCATCGCGGTTACCGCTGATACCGGCAAACTTTTCGGCGTAGCTGTACCATGGAGCAACATCTTTATAACGGATCGGCCAGTCAACTGCAACGCCGTCTTTTAAATTAGCTTCAAAATCAACATCAGCCCAGCGGTAGGACTGGCGGCCCCACATCAGGGAACGGCCACCTACGTGATAGCCTCTGAACCAATCGAAAGGTTTGGTTTCCACATACGGACTTTCCTTCTCGTTGGTCCAGTAATCAAGATTAGTTTCGTTCAGCGGATAATCGCGCTTAAGAACCGGATAATCTTCGATCATTTTCTGAGTTCTGCCTCCGCGGTGCGGAAACTCCCATGGCGCTTTATTAGCGTTCACGTAATCTTTTACGTGTTCTATATTGCGACCACGCTCCAGAACGATGGTTTTAAGACCTTTTTCGGTAAGTTCTTTGGCAGCCCATCCGCCCGAAATGCCTGATCCGATAACTATGGCATCAAAAGTATTTGCCGGCATACAGTAAAATTTAAATTGGTTAGTTCGTCTAATTTATGAATTGTATATATAAATTGAAGTGCCAAGGCACTTTTTTTAATCAGCAACAGATATTAATTTATTAACATTATTTTGGAGTTAACAAAATTAATTTAAAGTTTATACATTCCCTTTTTTCATTTCCTCTACAGCATAATGTACAGCTCTTGCTGTCATTGCCATATAGGTGAGCGATGGATTTTGGCATGAGGTGGAGGTCATGCAGGCGCCGTCCGTAACAAACACGTTCTTCACTGCATGCAGCTGGTTCCATTCATTCAATACAGATGTCTTTGGATCTTTACCCATACGGGCGCCACCCATCTCGTGAATGTCTAAACCAGGTGCTTGTTTACTATCGGTTGCCTTTATATTGGTAAAACCTGCCGAAGTAAACATTTCGGTCATCTGCTCTTTATAATCATTGATCATTTTCTCATCGTTGTTATCATAAGACATATCAATGTTAAGCTGCGGGATGCCCCAGGCATCTTTCTTGCTTTTATCCAGACTTACAAAATTGCTCTCTTTAGGAATCGTTTCGCCCATCATGTGTGAGCCTACTACCCAAGGGCCGATGTCGGGGTGATTTAGGCTTTCTTTAAACCCGGCACCTACACCTTGCTCTTGCGATTTATATTTACGGAAAGCGCTGAACCCGCAGGCGTAACCGCGTAAAAAGTCAGTTTCCTGCTTATGTAAGTTGCGGAAGCGCGGAATATATCCTCCGCCTGCCGGATTGCGGCCATCAGTGGTAAACTCTTTGAAACCATCGTATTCTCCGGTAATATGGCAACGATAGTTATGAAAAGCTACATATTTACCTAACACACCACTATCATTACCCAAGCCGTTAGGGAAGCGGCTGGAGGTGGAGTTGAGCAGGATAAGATTTGTATTTAAAGCAGCGGCGTTTACAAAAACAATCCTGGCATAATACTCGGTTTCCTGCTTGCTGTTGGCATCTATTACCTTTACTCCTTTCGCCTTACCTGTTTTATCATCATATAATATGGAATGCACTACCGAGTAAGGTTTCAGCGTCATTTTACCGGTTTTCTCTGCCCAAGGAATGGTAGTTGAATTACTGGCAAAATATCCGCCGAACGGGCATCCGCGCTGGCATAATACCCGTTTTTGGCATTGCACCCGGCCCTGCTCAATATGAATAGGCTGCGGTACTGACAAGTGTGCACAACGGGCACTGATTACATGCCGGCCATATTTTCCTTTTACATGTTTACTGAAATAGTCTTCAACGCAGTTGAGCGGGAAGGCAGGTAAAAATTCGCCGTCGGGCAGTTCATCCAGTCCGTCATGATTACCAGCTATTCCGGCAAATTTTTCAACGTAGCTATACCATGGCGCTAAATCTTTATAACGTATAGGCCAGTCTACCGCAAAACCGTCACGAGCAGGGCCTTCAAAATCAAAGTCGCTCCAACGCTGGGTTTGCCGAGCCCACATCAACGATTTTCCACCCACCTGGTAGCCGCGAATCCAGTCAAAAGGCTTAGGCTGACCGTAGGGATGATCAGTATCTTTTACAAAAAAATGTTCTGCATCTTCACGGAAGGCATAGCAACGGTTTATAGATGGATTAGCCTGCTGAATATCCATCGGAATATCGCCCCGGTGCGGAAATTCCCAGGGGTATAAATTAGTAGTAGGATAATCGCGCAGGTGCTTCACTTCGCGTCCGCGCTCAAGCACTAAAGTTTTTAAACCGGCGCCGGTAAGTTCTTTGACCGCCCATCCTCCGCTTATACCTGAACCAATCACTATGGCATCATAAGTGTTGGCTTTTGCAGCATCAATATTTAAATTAGGCATATTTAGGGGAGTTTTTCATGTTCTTAACCGGAAAATAGCCATTATACCGGCCAGGAACCAGTTCATACACTACCTCTTTAGTCATATAAAACTTTGAGTGGGTGTAACCGAATACGGTAAGTTGTTTAGTAGTACTGAAAAAGTTGGTCAGGTCTGACTTAGGCATTGATTCGGTCTCCAATTTGGTCAGCCATTGCTCGCGTTGCTGTGCACTCAGCTGTCCGAACGATTTATGATAGGCTTTTTGTGTAGCCTCGTTAAATGCTTTAATTCCTGCTACGTATGATTTTTGATCTTCAGGCTTGGTACAATCGTTCAGCATTTTCATTACGAACAAATGCAGCTGCAGGTCTTTTGCACCCGGCGTTGACGTATGCGGGATGATAGTTTCTGCTACATCACCGATCAAAGCTTCATCCTGAGCATTAAGATCAATTTTATTTAAAGCAATTGAAGCCTTGCCCACATGCCTGTCGCACGCGGGTAATATTAAAGCGCCACCAATTACTAAAGCCAGATTTTTTAAAGCTGCTCTTCTATCCATTATTAGTTATAAATGAAAGATCAAATTACACAGCAGCTAAATATAAAAGATGGCACCACTATGCAGACGGGTTTATAATAAAACCAAACATAATTACTTTTATGCAAAGTGTATATTGTTTTGGCCGAAAAACATTAATTTATTTAGTAAGAATTCGGTTACATTGAAAATTGCTTTAAAACTGAAAATTATATTTAACTATTACTCTTATGTAATCAGCTCAATTATAGGCAGTAAGACATAGTATTCCTGCTATTTAAAATAATTTAGTCACACTTCTTAACTACTTTTTAAGGACATCTTGATTTTTAGTTGCTTATTTAGGTTAATTTAGCCAATCCGTAACCTGCTATGAAAAAAAGTATCTGGACTTTATTTATACCTGACTATAACCAGGTATTTTATAATTTATTTAATGAAGCTACTGCCAACAACATGGCCATGGCCGACCTGCTGTATGAGGCGTTGAACAAAACGGATGCAGAGGACCGCAAGCCGTTGTTTAATCACATCAGCCGGCTTAAATCAACGGCAGCAGAATTACGACAGCAGGTGTATGCCGTATCCAGCAGATCATTTATCTCTCCGTTCGAACGTAACGATATGTTTAACTTGGCGCTGGCTATCTATAATGTATCCAACATGATTGATGTGGCTGCCCGCCGGATTAATTTGTATATTGATTACGACATGACACCTTATGCCAAAGAGCTGGCTGGTGTAATTAAAGATTGCAGCAACGAAATGGCAAAAGCGATTGACATGCTGAACAGCCTGAAAAACGCCGACCGCATTACCAGCAGTTGCGATACCATAAGAGATTATGAAAATTATGCCGATACGCTGCATGGTAAGGCAGTGAATCAATTATTGTCTAATGCCAGCGACACGCTGAACCTCATTAAGCACACAGACGTACTGTCGTCGTTGGAAAAGACCACTGACAAGTATGAGCATGTAACCAAAGTGTTGGAAACGATATTGATTAAAAACTCATAACTTGATAATTAAATAGAGCATAAAAAAAGGCTTGCAGTACTGCAAGCCTTTTTTTATGCTCTATTTAATTATCAAGTTATGAGTTTTTAATCAATATCGTTTCCAACACTTTGGTTACATGCTCATACTTGTCAGTGGTCTTTTCCAACGACGACAGTACGTCTGTGTGCTTAATGAGGTTCAGCGTGTCGCTGGCATTAGACAATAATTGATTCACTGCCTTACCATGCAGCGTATCGGCATAATTTTCATAATCTCTTATGGTATCGCAACTGCTGGTAATGCGGTCGGCGTTTTTCAGGCTGTTCAGCATGTCAATCGCTTTTGCCATTTCGTTGCTGCAATCTTTAATTACACCAGCCAGCTCTTTGGCATAAGGTGTCATGTCGTAATCAATATACAAATTAATCCGGCGGGCAGCCACATCAATCATGTTGGATACATTATAGATAGCCAGCGCCAAGTTAAACATATCGTTACGTTCGAACGGAGAGATAAATGATCTGCTGGATACGGCATACACCTGCTGTCGTAATTCTGCTGCCGTTGATTTAAGCCGGCTGATGTGATTAAACAACGGCTTGCGGTCCTCTGCATCCGTTTTGTTCAACGCCTCATACAGCAGGTCGGCCATGGCCATGTTGTTGGCAGTAGCTTCATTAAATAAATTATAAAATACCTGGTTATAGTCAGGTATAAATAAAGTCCAGATACTTTTTTTCATAGCAGGTTACGGATTGGCTAAATTAACCTAAATAAGCAACTAAAAATCAAGATGTCCTTAAAAAGTAGTTAAGAAGTGTGACTAAATTATTTTAAATAGCAGGAATACTATGTCTTACTGCCTATAATTGAGCTGATTACATAAGAGTAATAGTTAAATATAATTTTCAGTTTTAAAGCAATTTTCAATGTAACCGAATTCTTACTAAATAAATTAATGTTTTTCGGCCAAAACAATATACACTTTGCATAAAAGTAATTATGTTTGGTTTTATTATAAACCCGTCTGCATAGTGGTGCCATCTTTTATATTTAGCTGCTGTGTAATTTGATCTTTCATTTATAACTAATAATGGATAGAAGAGCAGCTTTAAAAAATCTGGCTTTAGTAATTGGTGGCGCTTTAATATTACCCGCGTGCGACAGGCATGTGGGCAAGGCTTCAATTGCTTTAAATAAAATTGATCTTAATGCTCAGGATGAAGCTTTGATCGGTGATGTAGCAGAAACTATCATCCCGCATACGTCAACGCCGGGTGCAAAAGACCTGCAGCTGCATTTGTTCGTAATGAAAATGCTGAACGATTGTACCAAGCCTGAAGATCAAAAATCATACGTAGCAGGAATTAAAGCATTTAACGAGGCTACACAAAAAGCCTATCATAAATCGTTCGGACAGCTGAGTGCACAGCAACGCGAGCAATGGCTGACCAAATTGGAGACCGAATCAATGCCTAAGTCAGACCTGACCAACTTTTTCAGTACTACTAAACAACTTACCGTATTCGGTTACACCCACTCAAAGTTTTATATGACTAAAGAGGTAGTGTATGAACTGGTTCCTGGCCGGTATAATGGCTATTTTCCGGTTAAGAACATGAAAAACTCCCCTAAATATGCCTAATTTAAATATTGATGCTGCAAAAGCCAACACTTATGATGCCATAGTGATTGGTTCAGGTATAAGCGGAGGATGGGCGGTCAAAGAACTTACCGGCGCCGGTTTAAAAACTTTAGTGCTTGAGCGCGGACGCGAAGTGAAGCACCTGCGCGATTATCCTACTACTAATTTATACCCCTGGGAATTTCCGCACCGGGGCGATATTCCGATGGATATTCAGCAGGCTAATCCATCTATAAACCGTTGCTATGCCTTCCGTGAAGATGCAGAACATTTTTTTGTAAAAGATACTGATCATCCCTACGGTCAGCCTAAGCCTTTTGACTGGATTCGCGGCTACCAGGTGGGTGGAAAATCGTTGATGTGGGCTCGGCAAACCCAGCGTTGGAGCGACTTTGATTTTGAAGGCCCTGCTCGTGACGGTTTTGCGGTAGACTGGCCTATACGTTATAAAGATTTAGCGCCATGGTATAGCTACGTTGAAAAATTTGCCGGAATAGCTGGTAATCATGACGGACTGGATGAACTGCCCGACGGCGAATTTTTACCTGCCTTCCCGCTCAACTGCGTTGAAGACTATTTCAGTAAACATGTAAAAGGAAAATATGGCCGGCATGTAATCAGTGCCCGTTGTGCACACTTGTCAGTACCGCAGCCTATTCATATTGAGCAGGGCCGGGTGCAATGCCAAAAACGGGTATTATGCCAGCGCGGATGCCCGTTCGGCGGATATTTTGCCAGTAATTCAACTACCATTCCTTGGGCAGAGAAAACCGGTAAAATGACGCTGAAACCTTACTCGGTAGTGCATTCCATATTATATGATGATAAAACAGGTAAGGCGAAAGGAGTAAAGGTAATAGATGCCAACAGCAAGCAGGAAACCGAGTATTATGCCAGGATTGTTTTTGTAAACGCCGCTGCTTTAAATACAAATCTTATCCTGCTCAACTCCACCTCCAGCCGCTTCCCTAACGGCTTGGGTAATGATAGTGGTGTGTTAGGTAAATATGTAGCTTTTCATAACTATCGTTGCCATATTACCGGAGAATACGATGGTTTCAAAGAGTTTACCACTGATGGCCGCAATCCGGCAGGCGGAGGATATATTCCGCGCTTCCGCAACTTACATAAGCAGGAAACTGACTTTTTACGCGGTTACGCCTGCGGGTTCAGCGCTTTCCGTAAATATAAATCGCAAGAGCAAGGTGTAGGTGCCGGGTTTAAAGAAAGCCTAAATCACCCCGACATCGGCCCTTGGGTAGTAGGCTCACACATGATGGGCGAAACGATTCCTAAAGAGAGCAATTTTGTAAGTCTGGATAAAAGCAAGAAAGATGCCTGGGGCATCCCGCAGCTTAACATTGATATGTCTTATGATAACAACGATGAGAAAATGATCAATGATTATAAAGAGCAGATGACCGAAATGTTTACTTCGGCAGGTTTTACCAATATAAAGGCAACCGATAGTAAACAAGCACCTGGTTTAGACATTCACGAGATGGGTGGCGCCCGTATGGGTAAAGATCCAAAGACATCTGTATTGAATGAATGGAACCAGCTGCATGCAGTGAAGAACGTGTTTGTTACGGACGGCGCCTGCATGACCTCCACCTCATGCCAAAATCCATCGCTCACCTATATGGCAATGACAGCAAGAGCTGTACATTATGCTGTAGAGGAAATGAAAAAAGGGAATGTATAAACTTTAAATTAATTTTGTTAACTCCAAAATAATGTTAATAAATTAATATCTGTTGCTGATTAAAAAAAGTGCCTTGGCACTTCAATTTATATATACAATTCATAAATTAGACGAACTAACCAATTTAAATTTTACTGTATGCCGGCAAATACTTTTGATGCCATAGTTATCGGATCAGGCATTTCGGGCGGATGGGCTGCCAAAGAACTTACCGAAAAAGGTCTTAAAACCATCGTTCTGGAGCGTGGTCGCAATATAGAACACGTAAAAGATTACGTGAACGCTAATAAAGCGCCATGGGAGTTTCCGCACCGCGGAGGCAGAACTCAGAAAATGATCGAAGATTATCCGGTTCTTAAGCGCGATTATCCGCTGAACGAAACTAATCTTGATTACTGGACCAACGAGAAGGAAAGTCCGTATGTGGAAACCAAACCTTTCGATTGGTTCAGAGGCTATCACGTAGGTGGCCGTTCCCTGATGTGGGGCCGCCAGTCCTACCGCTGGGCTGATGTTGATTTTGAAGCTAATTTAAAAGACGGCGTTGCAGTTGACTGGCCGATCCGTTATAAAGATGTTGCTCCATGGTACAGCTACGCCGAAAAGTTTGCCGGTATCAGCGGTAACCGCGATGGTTTGGCCATTTTACCCGACGGTGATTTCATGCCTGCTATGGAAATGAACGTAGTGGAAAAAGACGTTGCCGCCCGCTTAAAACAGCATTATAAAAACCAGCGTGATATGATTATCGGCCGTACTGCCAACATTACCGTACCGCATTATGCACGCACCAATTGCCAGTACCGCAATAAATGCTGGTTGGGTTGTCCGTTCGGTGCTTACTTCAGTACCCAGTCGGCCACTTTACCTGCAGCAGCGGCAACAAACAATCTAACGCTGCGTCCCTTTTCTATCGTTACAAAAATCTTGTACGATAAAGACACCAAGAAAGCCAAAGGCGTGGAAATTATTGATGCAGAAACTCATAAAACTTATGAGTATTATGCAAAAGTGATTTTTGTTAACGCTTCCACTATAAATTCAGCCTGGATACTTATGAATTCAGCTACTGATATCTGGCCGGCAGGTTTAGGCAGCAGCAGCGGCGAACTGGGGCATAATCTGATGGATCACCACCTGGGTGTAGGCGCCGGAGGTGTGGTTGACGGATATGATGATAAATATTATTTCGGTCGCCGTGCCAATGGTATTTATATTCCTCGCTACCGTAATTTAAATGGTGAAAAACGCGATTACATCCGGGGATTTGGTTATCAGGGTGGAGCCAGCCGTGAGCGTTGGAGCCGTGATATCGCGGAAATGAATATCGGCGGTGAATTTAAAGATGCACTTTCTGAACCGGGAGAATGGACTATGGGCATTGGCGGTTTCGGTGAAACCCTGCCATACCACGAAAATTATGTAAGCTTACATAAAACCAAAAAAGATGCATGGGGCTTACCTGTTCCGGTAATTGATGCCGTAATACGCGACAACGAAATGAAGATGCGCGTTGACATGATGCAGGATGCCAAAGAAATGCTGGAAGCAGCAGGCGTTAAAAAAGTACAAACTTATACCACTGAGGCCGTGCTTGGTAAAGGTATACACGAAATGGGTACTGCACGTATGGGCCGCGATCCAAAAACTTCGGTATTGAACGAGTGGAACCAGGTATGGGATGCCAAGAACGTATTTGTTACGGATGGTGCTTGCATGACCTCAACTGCCTGTCAAAACCCATCATTAACGTACATGGCACTTACTGCCCGCGCAGCTGATTATGCCGTGAGCGAATTAAAAAAAGGTAACATATAAGTTTTCTTAACTAATTATAAACTAATAACCTATGAGTGAGAAAGAAGAAAACAAAGTACAACCAGGTACTACCCGTAGAGACTTTATCAAAACCGGCGCCATAGCTGCCGCTTCGTTCATGATTGTGCCACGCCATGTACTGGGTGGCAAGGGCTTTCGTGCACCCAGCGATATGTTAAATGTGGCCGGTATAGGTGCAGGCGGTAAAGGTGAAAGTGATATCGCCATGTTTGCAAAAAGTGGTAAAGCTAACATTGCGTATTTATGTGATGTGGATGATCGCCGTGCCGCAACTACGGTAAGAAATTTCCCGAAAGCAAAATATTATAAAGACTGGCGCCAGCTGCTGGAAAAAGAAGGTAAAAACTTTGATGCCGTATCTGTATCAACGCCGGATCATAACCATGCTATTATTGCACATCATGCCATGGCCATGGGCAAGCATGTGTACGTGCAAAAGCCGTTAACGCATGATATTTGGGAAGCCCGTATGCTAACGGAGGCTGCTAAAAAGTATAAAGTGGTAACCCAGATGGGCAATCAGGGCGCTTCAAATGATGGTACCCGGTTATTGTCTGAGTGGTACGATGCAGGCGTGGTAGGTGAGGTACATACTATTGAATGCTGGACCAACCGTCCGGTATGGCCGCAGGGCATTGCATGGCCTAAGCCCGACTCCAACATCCCGAAGGAACTGGATTGGGACTTGTGGCTGGGTACCGCACCTAAAAAAGATTATGTGGACAAACTGGTTCCATTCAACTGGCGCGGTTGGTGGGATTATGGTACCGGAGCCTTAGGCGACATGGGTTGTCACCTGGTAGAAGCGCCATTCCGCGTATTGGGTCTCCAATATGTAAAAAGCGTACAGGCCAGTGTAGGCAGTATATATGTTGACGAATTTAAGAAAGGCGAATTTCCGGAAAGCTGCCCGCCTTCGAGCCACATTACCTTGATATTTCCGAAAACAGCCAAAACGCAAGGTGATGTTACCGTGCATTGGATGGACGGAGGCATACAGCCCGAGCGCCCTGAAGAATTAGGAGCCAATGAGCCTTGGGGCGGCGAGAACGGCAATGGTACTTTATTTATAGGTACTAAGGGTAAAATGTTCTCCAGCACTTATTCAGATGCGGCTACTTTGTTGCCTAAATCGCGCACGGCAGAAGTAAATGCACCGAAGAAATGGGCCCGTGTACCGGGTGGCGCTAACGGACACTATGCGCAGTGGGTGGAAGCTTGTTTAGCCGGCCATGGTAAAATGGAGGTAAGCTCACCTTTTGAGGTAGCCGGACCATTGACCGAAGCCTTGCTGATGGCTAACCTTGCTGTTCGCGGACATGACCTGCCGGGCGGGCAATTTAAGTACCAGTGGGATAATGCTGCAATGAAAGTAAGTAACTTTGATGCTGTAAACCAATATGTAAAACGTCAGTACCGCGAGGGCTGGAATTTCACTTCATAATTTTAACATAAGGCAGGTCAGCTATTTAAGTAGATCTGCCTTATCCATTAATTTAATACAAACTCATTCACTCATTAAATAAGATGAATAGAAGAGATGCCATACAACGTGTTGCCCTGTTGATGGGCGGCACTATAATAGGAACTGAATTTTTCCTTTCAGGCTGTAAATCAGGCTCTGATAAAGTTGAAGAACTGTTTGATCAGGAGCATGTTGCCTTTTTTAACGAAGTAGGCGAAACAATATTACCTGCCACCAAAACTCCGGGCGCTAAAGACGCTAACGTAGGGCAGTTTATGGCCGTGATGGTGCGCGACTGCTATGCACCAGAAGACCAGAAAGTATTCCTGACCAGCCGTTCGAAAATTGACGATGCCAGCAATAAGAAGTTCAGTAAAAAGTTCATGGAGCTAACGCCAGAGCAACGTACTGCAGTTTTGGTTGACCTAGACAAAGAACAGCAGGCTTATAGTAAAACCCAGAAACCTAACACACCTAACCATTACTTCCGTATGGTGAAAGAGTTGACTTTATTAGGGTTCTTTACTTCCGAACCTGGTTGTACCAAAGCAATGCGCTATGTGCCGGTACCTGGTAAATTTATTGGTGATTACCCTTACAAAAAAGGTGATAAAGCATTTGCTTTAGCTTAATTTGTAAGCGTACTTCTACCTGCAATGAGATTACGATTAGGCATGATCGGCGGCGGGCAAGGTGCCTTTATCGGCGCTGTACACCGCATCGCTGCACGCATGGATGATGAATATGAGCTGGTATGCGGTGCTTTCAGCAGTAATCCCGAAAAATCACATGCCAGCGGTTTACTGCTCAATGTACCTGAAAGCCGGATATACAATTCCTATCAGGAACTGATTGAGAAGGAGAACCAGCTTCCGGCGGAAACAAGAGTGCAGGTAATTAGTATTGTAACCCCCAACCATGTGCATTTTGAGCCAACTAAGATGGCGCTGGAAAATGGTTACCATGTCATACTGGATAAGCCGGCAACTTTCAACCTGCAGGAGGTAAAGGAGTTAGCCCGGGTAATTGAAGCTACAGGTAATTTGTTTTGCTTAACACATACGTATACTGGTTATCCTATGGTTAAGGAAGCTAAACAAATCATCGCTTCTGGTCAACTGGGCGCTGTGCGTAAAGTATATATAGAATATCCTCAGGGATGGTTGAGTAATTTTGAGGAAGGCAGTGATAACAAACAAGCGGCATGGCGAACCGACCCTGCAAAAAGCGGCATCGCCGGCGCTATGGGTGATATTGGTACACACGCTTTCAACTTAGCTGAATATGTAAGCGGTTTGCAGGTTACCCATTTATGTGCCGACATCAATGTAATTGTAAGTGGCCGTAAACTGGATGACGACGGCGCAGCTTTATTGAAGTTTACAGAAAATGCCAGCGGTGTTTTATTTGCTACGCAAATTGCTGCCGGCGAAGAAAATAAAGTTAAAGTAAGAGTATACGGTGAAAAGGGTGGTTTGGAATGGCATCAGGAAGACGCAAACTCTTTATATATCAAGTGGGCAGACCAACCAACAGAAATACGGCGAACTGGTGGCAGTTACAACAGCAGCTTTGCAGGGCATAATACGCGTACACCGGCTGGGCATCCTGAAGGATATCTGGAGGCATTCGCCAACCTTTACCGCAATTTCGCTTTAACTGTAAAAGCCAAACTTAACCATGAAATAACCCAACCGGAACGGTTAGACTACCCCGGTATACAAGAGGGGATACGTGGTATGGCTTTTATTGAGAATATAATCGCTTCGGGTCTGTCAGACCGGAAATGGACAGTATTTAAAACTGAATAACTTTCTATGGTAACAATCAAAGGCCCGGCTATTTTTATCGCTCAATTTATCGGAGATCAGGCCCCGTTTAACGGCTTGAAAGAGATATGCGAGTGGGCTGCCGGCTTAGGTTATAAAGGCGTCCAGTTACCCACACAGGATGCACGTTTTATAGATTTGCAAAAAGCTGCTGAAAGCAAGGATTATGGTGACGAAATTGTCGGTATTGCCAAAGAAGCCGGCGTGGAAATTACAGAGCTTTCTACCCATTTGCAGGGACAATTAGTCGCCGTGAACCCGGTATACGATCAGTTGTTTGATGGTTTTGCTCCGCAGCAAGTACGCAACAACCCTTCAGCGCGTACAGATTGGGCTGTTCAGCAATTAAAATATGCAGCTAAAGCTTCGCAAAATTTGGGTTTACAGGCGCATGTTACGTTTAGCGGCGCTTTCCTGTGGCCTATGGTATATCCCTGGCCGCAACGCCCGGCGGGTTTGGTTGAAACTGGTTTTACCGAGTTGGCCAGGCGTTGGGAACCTATTCTGAACACTTTTGACGAGCACGGCATCGACCTTTGCTATGAAATTCATCCCGGCGAGGATTTGCATGACGGCGTTACCTACGAGATGTTTTTGGACAAGGTAAACCAGCACCCGAGAGCCTGCCTTTTATACGACCCGTCGCATTTTGTTTTGCAGGCATTAAATTACCTGGATTATATCGATATCTATCATGAGCGCATTAAAATGTTCCATGTAAAAGATGCTGAATTTAATCCTACAGGTAAACAAGGTGTGTACGGAGGTTATCAGGACTGGGTAAACCGTGCGGGTCGCTTCCGTTCACTGGGCGATGGTCAGGTAGACTTTAAAGCGATCTTTAGCAAAATGGCGCAGTATGATTTCCCTGGATGGGCAGTACTCGAGTGGGAATGTGCGCTCAAACATCCGGAAGATGGTGCGCGTGAAGGGGCACAATTTATCAAAGAACATATTATTCATGTAACTGATCGTGTATTTGATGACTTTGCAGCATCAGGCACGGACGAGTCATTAAATAAAAAAACATTAGGCATACAATAATCAATTCACTCTAACACATGAAAAAGGTATTAATAGTTTTGGCTTTAAGTTCGGTATTAGCAGCCTGCGGCCGCGGTGGTGGCAGCAGTGACAATACCCAGGATAGCGCCCAGGCCAGTGATCACACCGGCAAATATCAATCGGGCGGTAATTATGACTCGACAAGAGCTGATATCGGCTCAACGAATGCTGGTACAGGAATGAGCAAACCGAGCGATCCGGGCGCACAGCTCATTGCCAAAAGTGACTGTTTAGGTTGCCATAAAGAACACGAAAAGCTGGTAGGACCTTCCTATGCTGATGTAGCAAAAAAATATACCGATAAAGACATGGATATGCTGGCCGAGCACATCATTAAGGGTGGCGCTGGTCATTGGGGCGATGTACCTATGTCAGCTCACCCTCAGCTGTCACCCGACTCGGCTAAACTGATGGTAAAATATATTTTATCAGTTAAATAAGCGCTTTCACTAACCCCATAAACCTAAAAACCATGACCGCTACCATCAAAGCTAAGTTATCTATCATGATGTTCCTGGAGTTTTTCATCTGGGGTGCATGGTTTGTAACGCTGGGCACTTATCTTGCAAAAACCATACGGGCTACGGATGTGCAAAATGCAGTAGCTTATGCTACACAATCGTTTGGTGCTATCATCGCTCCGTTTATTATAGGGCTTATTGCCGATAAGTTTTTTTCCGCGCAACGTATACTTGGTGTTCTTCACCTGATTGGCGGCGGCTTGTTATGGTATATTACTACCATTTCCAATTTCGATAACTTCTATCCGGTGTTGCTGCTATACATGATTCTGTATATGCCTACGCTTGCACTGGTTAATTCAGTTGCTTTCAGGCAAATGACTAACCCGAGTAAGGAATTTCCGCCGATACGTGTATTAGGCACTTTAGGATGGATTGTAGCGGGATTAACTATCGGCTGGCTGGGATGGGAGCAGAGCGGCAGCCTGGTACTTACTTTCAAGATGGCAGGTACCGCATCTTTAATATTAGGCTTTCTGAGCTTCACGCTTCCCGATACCCCTCCGATAAAAAAAGGATTAAAAACATCAATCGGAGATATTTTAGGATTGGATGCTATCGGGCTGCTAAAAAACAAATCGTATTTAGTGTTTTTCATAGCATCCATAGCAATTTGCGTACCCCTGGCATTTTATTATAATTTCACCAACCCTTTCCTAAATGAAATCGGGATGAAAGGTGCTGCCAGTAAGCAGGCTTTAGGGCAGTTTTCCGAATTATTATTCATGGCATTGATGTCATTTTTCTTTGTTCGTTTAGGTGTAAAAAAAATGCTGGCGGTGGGTATGCTGGCTTGGGTATTGCGTTATGTCATGTTTGCTTATGGAAACATCGACGCAAACTACTGGATGCTGATTGGCGGCATCATATTACATGGTGTATGCTATGACTTCTTCTTTGTAACGGGGCAAATTTATACAGATAACTTAGCCGGCGAACAATTCAAAAGTGCTGCTCAGGGCTTTATCACCCTGGCTACCTATGGTGTGGGCATGTTGATCGGCTCATACATTTCAGGTCCGATTGTGGAAAGTCATAAAATTTCCGCTACTATGCACAACTGGCAAGCTGTTTGGCTGATTCCTGCTGGTATAGCTGCTGTGGTGTTATTATTATTCCTGCTGTTTTTCCGCGACCGTAATCAAATTGCTCAAAATGTTACTGACGCAGCTTTGGGTGCTGATAAAGATGTTCGCCTGGAAGTTTAAACTTAATGTACCAATTCATGTCAAATCATCAAACGCGCAGAGCGGTTATTAAAAATATGCTGGCAGGTACGGCGGCGTTCGGCGTGTCGGGTAAACTCCAGCCCTTTACCATGAATGAAGCGGAAGAAGAATATCATTTTAAAGGTGACATCAACCA
The DNA here is from genome assembly GCA_964241945.1 of uncultured Mucilaginibacter sp. Classification (GTDB taxonomy): domain Bacteria; phylum Bacteroidota; class Bacteroidia; order Sphingobacteriales; family Sphingobacteriaceae; genus Mucilaginibacter. The sequence goes on along the minus strand of CAXTCH010000001.1, from coordinate 9,661 downwards.
ATCAGTAAGTCATTGGTGCTTCAGTGAGCTTACTTTAGATGAGCTTTGTATAGAGGCCAAAAAAATAGGTATCCGCGGAATTGATTTGTTAGGGCCTAAAGAATGGCCGACAGTAAAAAAGCATGGATTGGAATCGCCTATTTGCAATGGTGCCGAAATTAACCTTACGGATGGTTTTAATGATAAGCGCTTCCATGCAACGCTGATTAAAAATTATACGGATATGATTCCGCTGGTGGCTAAAGCGGGATATAAAAATTTGATTTGTTTTAGCGGCAGCCGCAGGGGAATGGATGACGAGACCGGCTTAAAAAATTGTGAGGAAAGCCTAAAGCAAATATTACCCCTGGCCGAAAAGTATGGTGTTATACTGGTAATGGAACTGCTCAATAGTAAGAAAGATCATAAAGATTATATGTGCGACCGCCCGTATTGGGGTGCCGAATTGGCTAAACGCACAGGGTCGGAAAATTTCAAACTCTTGTTTGATATCTATCACATGCAGGTGCAAAATGGCGACATCATTCAAAACATAAATGATTATCATCAATACATAGCGCATTATCATACCGCAGGCGTACCGGGCAGGCATGAAATTGATGATACTCAGGAGCTGTATTACCCGGCAGTGATGCGTGCTATCAAGGCAACCGGCTTTAAAGGCTTTGTGGGACAGGAGTTTGTACCAGCCCGTAAAGATAAATTGGCTTCACTGAAACAAGCGGTGCAGATTTGTGACGTATAGGCATTAAATACTAACCAATCAAAAACCAAAATATAAAACATGACAACCACCAGAAGAACATTTTTAGCTCAGGCAGGATTAGTGTCTGCCGCCGCACTGCTTAAACCATCGCTCTCATTGGCTGCAGCCCCGGTTAAAAAAGTAGGCATTCAACTATATACCTTGCGCGATCAATTACCTAAGGATTTAAAGGGCGCCATTGCACAGGTAGCCAAAGCCGGTTATCAGGAGGTGGAAACCTTTGGTTATGATATGAAGAGTGGTTTCTGGGGATTAAACTCAAAAGAGTTTAGCAGTCTGCTCAAATCGCATGGCTTAACCACTGCCAGCGGGCACTATGATTTAAATGCTTTTTTCAAAGATGGCAGTCGTCAGCAACTCGACGAATATATTAAGGTAGCACACACCACCGGTCAAACCTATTTGATTGTTCCTTCATTAAACGAAAGCCTGATCCGGACCAAGGCCGACTTTATGAAAGTGGCTGAAAATATGAATAAACTGGCAGAAGCCATTAAGAAAGAAGGGCTGAAGGTAGGTTACCACAACCATAATTTTGAATGGAAACCGGTTGAAGGTACCACTTTTTACGACACTTTACTTAAATATACCGACCCTGCATTAGTGCATATGGAAATGGATATTTATTGGGTGGTACGCGCAGGACAGGATCCGATAAAAATTCTGAAAGCGCACAAAGGCCGCTATGCGTTTGTGCATGTAAAGGACCGGGATAAATCGAATCCGGATACCACTACCGAAATCGGCAAAGGAGATATCGACTTTAAGGCTATCATTCCGCAGGCAGAAGCTGCCGGGGTGCATCACTTTATCATGGAGCAGGAAAATTTCACCAACATTGATCCATTTGTGAGTATAGCTGAAAGCGCTTCTTACATGAAAAAATCGTTAAAGCTCTAATTGTAATCAATAAATAATCTACATATGAAAAAACAGATTTGGGTACTTTCCGCTTTATTAGCTGGCAGTACATATATGGCACACGCTCAGCAATATACCAAACCCGAAGACACTGAAATTTATAAGCCGGTTCCCCCAAAGGTAACTCCCGGAAACTATGTGAATGATGCGCCTTCGGATGCCATCCGTTTATTTGACGGTAAAAATTTAGATCAGTGGGTAACTACGGCAGATCGCAGTAAACCGGCCGACTGGAAAGTGGCTGATGGCATACTGACAGTAAATAAAGCCTCGGGAAACATCGAAACTAAACAGGCTTTTACCAATTACCAGTTGCACATTGAGTGGCGCATACCTTCAAACATTACCGGTACCGGTCAGGCAAGGGGTAACAGCGGTGTATTTTTAGCCTCTATAGGCAAGGGCGATGCTGGTTACGAGTTGCAGGTGCTGGATTCATATCAAAATGAAACTTATACCAATGGTATGGCCGGAAGTATATATAAGCAGTTTGTTCCGTTGGCTAATCCGGCGCGCAAACCGGGCGAATGGCAAAGTTATGATGTGATCTGGACAGCGCCTACTTTTAGCGGCGATGGCTCAATGAAAACGCCGGCACGTGTAACCGTATTGTTCAACGGCGTATTGGTAGAAAACAATATCGAATTGAAAGGACCAACTCTATATATTGGTCAGCCGCATTATCAGCAGCATGGCCCGGCTCCTATAAAGTTGCAGGCGCATGGAGATAAAAGCGAACCTTTAAGTTACAGAAATATCTGGGTACGGGAACTATAAGGAACCCTTAAACCTATACTGAAAAAGCCTGATTGCTGTTGTTGCAATCAGGCTTTTTTTGTGGGAAAACATATTAAAGCGCATCATCTAACTGCTCAAGATTTAAAGGTCACTGAAAGAGCAATGGTTAAGCGACTTAAGTGTGAGTGGTAGCCGTAGTTAAAAACATTGATTGAATAAATATTTATGCTGATTTCCAGAAATAAATTTAAATAATAGTAACAATGTTGTTATTCTTCACTTGTTAATGTCACTAAAACAGTTATAGCAAACCAATTGAGAATTGGGTTGTACTATAAATATACAAAGAGATATTGTTACAAGTACAAAGTTGCGATGTGTAAAAGGAAGATTTAAATGTGCGGCCGGCACGCAACTTTTTGAGAAAAGGCTGTTATCTGTTTTGGTAATTTATAATTATAAGTATGGAAATTTGGGGCGGTTTAGAATGCACCATTAACCGGGTAAAAAACGAATATTTTGATCAGCTAACTTATTCAGGGCATTACATTAGGGATAATGATATAAAGGAAATCGCAAACCTGGGTATCCAAAAGCTGAGGTATCCTGTATTGTGGGAAAAACATCAACCCACTTTAGATACAGTGATAGACTGGAGCCTTTCCGAAAAACGTTTCAATGAAATGCAAAAGCTGGGCATTGAGCCTATTGCTGGCCTGGTGCATCATGGCAGTGGTCCGGCTTTTGTAACCTTAATGGATGATACTTTCGCCGAAGGTTTAGCTGATTACGCCGATAAGGTAGCCCGCAAGTTTCCATGGCTTACTTATTATACACCTATTAATGAACCGTTAACTACCGCACGTTTTTGCGGTTTGTATGGCGTATGGTTTCCGCATGGGCATGATGACTACACATTTCACAAAGTTTTAATCAGTGAGTGTAAGGCTACTGTGTTGGCTATGCAGGCAATACGAAAAGTAAACCCGGAGGCCAAATTGGTGCAGACGGAGGATTTGGGTAAAGTGCATAGTACGCCATTGCTGGAATACCAGGCAGAATTTGAAAACCGCCGCCGTTGGCTCGGATTCGATTTATTATGTGGCAGAGTTAAACCTGGCCATTTCTTTTGGGATTACATTCTTAACTCAGGTATTCAGCAACAGGAGTTGAATTTCTTTTTAGAAAATCCTTGTCCGCCCGATATTATGGGGCTGAATCACTACATCACTTCTGAACGCTATTTAGACGAAAATATTGAGCACTATCCCCCGCATGTTCAGGGCAGCAACGGCAGACATACCTATGCTGATGTGGAAACAGTGCGGGTAGACAAAACCAAGCCTGACGGTCCATATACTTTGGTGATGGATGCCTGGAAAGATTATCAACTGCCCATCGCAATTACCGAAGTGCACTTGCACTGTACGCGTGAAGAACAATTGCGCTGGTTTAAATACGTATGGGAGGATGCACTTCGATTAGAAAAAGATGGGGTTGATATAAGAGGTATCACTTCCTGGGCTCTATTAGGATCTTTTGGCTGGAACAAATTGCTTACGCACCCTTTCGGCACCTATGAAGCAGGTGCTTTTGATGTACTTTCAGGTGAACCGCGCTCAACAGCTATTTGTAAAATGGTGGCAGCTTTTGCTCAGGGCAAGGAATTTAAGCATCCCGTATTGTGCGAGGAAGGATGGTGGAACCGCGATAGCAGGGTGATTTACCGTTTTAATAAACTGGTTACTCATAGTGCAAATCAACATGACGATTGCCAGCCGTTGCTGATCACCGGTAAAACAGGCACTTTAGGCAAGGCGTTTGCACGCATCTGCGAAGAACGGCATTTAAAGTATAAATTGTTAAGTCGTGATGAGCTGGATATCACTGATCCTGTTCAAATACAGCAGGTGATACATCAATTCAAACCTTGGGCTATTATTAATACAGCCGGTTTTGTAAGGGTCGATGATGCAGAGGTTCAGAAAGAGGCCTGCTTCCTGAGTAACACACAAGGCCCTGAAAACTTAGCAATGGCGTGTGAGCAGCACGGTATAAAACTGATGACGTTTTCAACCGACTTTGTGTTCGACGGAGTAAAAAATGCTACCTATGAAGAAAACGATGCGATCAATCCGCTGAATGTTTACGGAGAAAGTAAGGCACAGGCTGAAAAGCAGGTAATGCGAGCGAATACTAACGCTTTGGTAATTCGCACCAGCGCTTTCTTTGGCCCATGGGATACCTATAATTTTGTACATGGTACTTTGCAGAACTTACAGAGCAAGCGGCCTGTACAAACATTAAGCGACGTGTTTATTTCGCCAACTTATGTACCCGACCTGGTAAATACCAGTTTGGATTTATTAATAGATGATGAACGCGGAATATGGCATTTAACCAATAAAGGCACCGTAAGCTGGTTTGAACTGGCTTTGGAAATTGCCCAACATAAGCGGTTAGATACGAAATTGATTGAATCAGTAACTTTACAGGACTTAGCTTTGAAGGCCAAAAGGCCAAAATTCAGTTCAATGAAGAGTAAACATGGCTATATTATGCCGTCTCTAGATAATGCTATTGGCAGGTTTTTCGACCAGCAGGAAACGTTGCGCTTTTAAACCAGAAAGCCCGGCATTTCAATGCCGGGCATTTCCGCTTAAACTAACAATAATCAACAAACTATTTTTAGGGCGTATCTGCACCATCAGATTTGGCACGATCCACCGCATACTGACCTACTTTTGCGCCGGTAGTTAACCCTACCATACAATCTGTACGGTAATGTAAACCGCCATACAAGCGCGACATGGCGGCCTGCATAGCCAGGTCGCTAAATTTTGTTCCTCTATCTGACAGTATATAAGTAAGTACAGTTGATGCGGCCGCACTGAAATTGGAGTGACCGGAGGTATACGAAGGGAAATTAGGTACACCGGTTAGCGTTTTAACATTATTATCCATCTGCGATGGACGGGCGTTAAAATAATGATATTTAGTGTCCCAGCACACAATACCAGCATCCATCATGGCCATATTTATTAAGGCCAGGTTACGGGCCCAGCGCACTTCACTATAATTTTGTTTTACAAACTCATCGGCAGCTATTGCATTCCAGTGGCCGGGCGGCGTATAGGTGCCGGCGCCATCTGCCCAGAAAGATACCTGTGCATTTTGTTCGCGGGTAATATTTTTGGTTACATTAGCCACTTCTGCCAACTCCTGCTTAAATTGGTCGGATTTTACAGATGGCGGTGCAGGCGGACGCAGGGCAATTACCGTCAATGAATCAAACAAAAATGGTTTTACTTTGCTAAACAACGGCAGCATAGGAGGACGTCTGGGCAATTCTAAACTGATCCAGGGTGTTTCGCCGGTGGCAGCGGTTTGAGTTTGCAATTGTGCCCACAGGGTAGGTGTACCCACAGCAGCGCCTGCACGGTCACCCTTAGCACGGACAACAAATTTATCAGCTACTTGCTTGCCCAGCGCTTCCCCGGCATCCCAATCGCTGCGGACACTTGCACCGGCACAAAGACGATACATTTTTTCATCAGCTTCTTTTTCCTCAATGTAACTTATTTCTGCCGGAAACAGCAGTTTCATCAATTGTACCACGGTGCCTGCTACTACGGCATCTTCACTGGGGTAAGAAGGTAAATCGGTTTTGGGTATCAGTGCCTGCACACCTGTGTCATTTTTATAGGGTGCTGCCCGATTATACATTTTCTTGAAATGCCAGGCCGCTATCAATGCATCATACTGGGCAGCGCTGATATAAGCATAAGAACGTGCGGCATATGGCGGATTGGAAAACGGGAATGTAGGATAAGCGAACGGATTTGCAGAGCTCGGAATAGGATAGGTACCATCCGGATTTTGGTACGGAGGTAAATTATATTTAGCTACCAATTCACGCAATATCTCGTTCCAGCGCAGCACGGCTCCTGCGCTCCAGTACTTGATATTGGCCTGCTGTTCGCTGGTTAAGTTTTTTTGATAACCTTTAATCTCGTTAAGATCAGCAACGTAAGCAGGCGAATTTACGGCATCCGGTGTAGCTACGGTTAAGTCGCTGAACCCGGTAAGTAATATGGGCTTCCAGGTGTCAGCATTTAAATCTTCGTTTGACGGAGAAAGCGCAGCATAATTTGCAGTGCGGCTTATAACTTCCTTTTTACAGGCGGAACTGCACAACACGACCAGCAAGAGTATCAAATTTAAATAGTATATATATTTTTTCATAACTAATTCGTATTGAGATTAATGTTTAGTAGGATGTAAGTTAAAAAGGTAATAAGCGCCGCCATGGAAGATGGTGCTTTGCCCTACGTTGCGGCCAGCAACCACATAATCGCTGCCGCCGGTAAGCTCTAAGCCATTGCCGAAAGAATATTTAAAATTCACACCCACGCTGGTAGCATCCATTCTATTGCTTGGAAAGGGCATGTCGTTCCGGCGAATGTCGAATCCACCCAAAGATGTCATTTTATCGACTACCGCCTCAGCAATTACTTTCGGACTACGGTAGCCGGCGCGGAAGTTAAATACTGTAGCATTCGGCATCTGAACCTTATTGCTGTAAATCAGTTCGGTTGTATAGTAAGCGTTCCGGTCAATGGTAATATCACTTCGATAAGCATACTGACCTGAACCGGTAACAAAGAAGTGGTGATATTTATAATCCAGCAACAAACGGCCGGCCAGTTGCTTGCTGTGTATACCAATGGAGGTCGGCATAAAATCAGCCACATAATTACTGAGCGGCAGTACGCCGGTACCAATGGCGTAAACCGAAAACTGGCCATTGCCGATACCCGTTCTTAACGGCATCCATTTGATAGTAGCAGACAAATCCTGAAAGCCATGCATGCCCGACAAAGTTCCGGCTGAGGCGTTGGTAGTCACATAAGGAACGCTTACTAATACGTTCAGGCGGTTGGTGATACCATAATTAGCCATAGCCACATACATATTGGTACTTACACGGCCAATGTTTAAGTTATTACGTTTTAATGTTCCTTCCCAGTAATTGGTCCAACTGCCGTAACTGTACATTGCGCCGGCGCAGAAATAATTTTTAGGGATCATGATGGCATCTGCATCAGTTTGAGCCGATGCTTGGTGCTCAAAGCTTACAATTAGCAGTAATGCCGCAAGCCAGCGCGAATATTTTATCGGAAGTATAAGTTTAATCATAATTAAATTAAGGTTAAAGGGTGTGTTATTCGTTGTATAACCTCAGTTTACTTAAAATAAAGTCCCCAATTTTTTTACCCTGAACCGCTCCCATCAGGCAGCTGTTTTTATTGTGGATGCCACCGTAAAACCGGCTTATAGCGGTTTCATCTGCTGCATTCAGAAAAGAATCAAAATGGCGTTCCATACCGATGTACCGTCGCTCGGTAGTATCACGAAACGCCAAATGATTACCAAATACACGGGTAAGTACAGTAGCCGAAGCGCCGCTGATATCAGCGTGACCTGCCGGATATTCCGGAAAGGGTGGAGTTTGCAATAAAGGCGTCCAGTAATGGTCAATCATTTCATTAATTTCTGATACCGGGCGTATATAGCTGTATTCATATTTTGCTTCCCAACTGCAAATGAAGCTATCGTACAGGGCAATAGCAGTAAGCGCATAGGCTTGTGCCGTTTTCACGGCATCCGCATGCGTTTGCCGGCAGGCAATAGCTGTGATACCCATCCAATGACCGCCCGGGGTGATTTTCTTATTGGCATAAGTAATGTGCCCGTCGTGCTGTGTGGCAAATGGGTTATCGTCCCAAAAACGGGCTACAGTGGTTTGCTCAGTGGTCAAATGCTTATTGGTGTTATATACTTCTTTGGCCTGCCGATAATATACGCTGGTGGTGTCGGTGCTGTAAGCCGGCGGATGAGGCAGCGGAAACTGTTTGGACGAATTGATAGCAAACGGCTCCATGGTACCCCAGCAATATTCCACACCATCAAAGTAATCGGGAGGCGTAGGGCGCCATTCTGCCTCGCCGTTGTGACCCAAGTATTTGGGTTTGCCACGGGTTTGCGGATAGTTATCTACGCTGGCGCGCTTCAAAATTAATTTGCCTATTTGCTCGCCGAAGGCTACAGAGCGGGCATAGGTAGAATCATCCAGCCGGTCTTTAAAATCAGTATAAACGCCGTCTTCATATTTTTTAAGCGTATCTACTGAAAAAGTAACTTTATGCGCTACGGTAAACAAAGCTTTAGTAGCTGCAAGCACAAAATTATAGGATTTTCCTTTTTGCGGTACCGGCGGTACACCAAAGCCCTTTAGCTGTGTGATAAGCGAGTTGTACTTAGGGTTGGCATAACGCATAGCCTCATAAGCCGCCAGCGAAGTATAGCCATAGATGCGACTGGCCACCGGTGGGGTGAACACGTCGTAAATAATTACCTGAGTGAGCTTATCTTCATTCTGATGCAAAATTTCAGCATCGCTTAAAGATGCCGCTTTGTGTTTTGCATGGCAGGCAGCTAATAAAAAACTGATAAACAGCAGCAGACAATATTTAAGTCGATTCATTACAAACGGTAAGTAACTTTTCATTAATGGGTACGGAGAATCGGTTTGCGAAAGCCGGGTATCAGGGGAGATCGTGAGCGTTGTAAAACCCAGAGAGATAATAGCGTGCCATAACTGCCGCCACGTTCTATAAATTCAAAAACTTCGTAATGAGGATAAAGCAGCTCGGTAGATATTTTCCAGACAAACAGCACAATAAGCAGGGGGCTCAATGCATCAATCCAAACGGAAAATGCTGCCGCCAGTTCTGCTATACCAAATAAATGTGCTGTCTGTTCCGGATTGTTAAAGCCAAGCGAATGGTATTGAGTTAATAAAGATTTCTTCTCAATAAGATTTAACCAGCCGTGACCTAACAGCAGCAGGAATACCACAATCTTCAAACACAGTTTTACCTTGGCCCCGGTGTGACCCTCTGCTTTAATGGGGTTATTGAGCGGAGCAAACCATCCTTTTAAGGTAGCACTGCCTCCGCATAATAAAAGCAAAGCCAGGGGCGCCCCAAAGTTTCCGGCGCGTTCTATCATTTCTGCAAAAGGCTCTCCCGACAAGGGGCGTAATGAGGCCGTAACTATACCCCAAACTATCAGCCACAAAGCAATAGCCCGGATAGGGTAAAACAACATTAGCGAGCCCATAAGTATGTCAATGCTGCCAACAATGGGCATTAAGCGGTAAGCCATATCATG